>CAZICR010000228.1:0-5649 GCA_964537795.1 uncultured Cellvibrionaceae bacterium
CAGGATTCCTTTCCTCGATTGATCAAACCTGTGCGCCAATCAGAACTCTACAATCAATTGCTCGCCAAAGTGAAAGCGCAGGGCTACGAGGACATTATTGTCACTCACAATACACCTTCCATTACCACAGGATTGAAAGGAAAAGTCTTGTTGGTGGAAGACAATCTGGTCAATCAGGAAGTGGTGATCGCTATGTTGCACAATCTCGGTATATCGCCGCAGGTTGCGCAAAATGGCAAAGAAGGTTTGGATCGAATGACCAGTGAAAAATTTGATCTGGTATTGATGGATTGCCAAATGCCATTAATGGATGGATTCGAAGCGACGACCCGCTGGCGCACCCATGAAAAAGAACAGCATTTATCGGAGCTGCCGGTGATTGCATTAACCGCCAACGCCATAATGGGAGACAGGGAATTATGTTTGGCTAGTGGTATGAGTGATTACCTGAGCAAACCTTTTAATCTTGAACAGCTGGCTGAAGTCATGGGGCGTTGGCTTCCGGCAAAAGAAGGTGACAGTTTAGAAAAAAGTGCAGCTGAAAACAGACGCGAACTTTTGGATATAGACGAAAAATTATTGCAACAACTACGCAACTTACGCCCAGGTTTACTTGACAGTGTGGTGCAATTATTTCGTCAAACCACGTCTGAATTAATTACCACTTTGGAACAAAATATTAGCGATCATCGGGCTGATCTTGCTTTTAAAACTGCACACAGTATTAAGAATAGCTCTGCCAATTTGGGGGTCAGAGCTTTAGCGGATGTTTGTAAACAACTGGAAGCTAACGCAATTCAGGGCGATTTAACCCAGGCACATGAATACCTTGACGAAATCAAAAAACTTTATCGTTTGAGCCTCGAATATTGGGATGAGTTGGAGGGCAATTTATGAAGCCCGGCTTACCAATAAGGTCCGATTTGCCATTAAAACCCGAACTGGCCGAACGTATTCTGATAGTCGACGATGAATTGGCTGCGCGCATGATGATGCAGGCCACTTTGGAAGAGGCCGGTTTTATTGTGGAAACGGCAGATTGTTGTGAACGCGCGCGCGAATTATTTCGTCAAATGGAATTTGATTTAATTCTGCTGGATGTTGTGTTGCCCGATGGCGACGGTTATGAATTGTGTAGGGAAATGCGCGCGAAAAAAGTTGATGCCTCCATACCTGTTGCCATAGTCACAGGCCTGGATGATTTGGAATCGATTCGTTATGCCTACGAATCCGGTGCGACCGATTTTATTACCAAACCTGTGGCCTGGGGCACCTTGCCTTATCGGGTAAAATATTTATTGCGCTCGGCACAAACGCTCACAAAATTAAGTGTGAGTGAAGGTAAAAACCGTGCACTTTTGTCCAACCTTCCCGACATTATTTTGTGCGTGCGTGTTGATGGCCGCGTGAGCGATGTACAAGCCGGTGTCAGTGTGCAGAACTTATCCGGATGGTGTTGCCTGTCAGAGGTTGATGGACATACTTATCTGGTGCCTGAGATCTATGCGTTGGTAGAAGAACAATTACGGCAGATTATTGCTGAAAAAAATATGGCTTATCTGGAATTTCAGTGGTCACCGGATGCAACTCATTTGTGTGATTGGGAAGCGCGCCTGGTTCTGCAAAATGAACTCGAAGTCTTGATGGTGGTGCGTGATATTACCCAACGCAAACAATATGAAAATCAATTGCGTTTATGGGGGAATATTTTTGAATCCAGCAATGAGGCGATTTTAATTACCGACATTCATTTTCGCGCAATTTCCGTGAACAAAGCATTTGAATCCATGACGGGCGTTAAACAAGCGGATATTTTTGGTGTGGATGTGTTGGCTATAGGTATTCGTTTCGAAGGTTCAAGCCGTTATCGCGAAGTGGTCAATCAATTGCACGACACTGGGCATTGGCAAGGTGAGTTAATTAATAAACGTACTTCCGGTGAATTTTTTCCCTGTTGGTTTTCGATCAGCCGTGTGTTGAATACACAGGGTGTGATCGAAAATTATGTGGCGATTTTCAGCGATATTACCGAATATAAAAATTCCCGCGAACGCATTGATTTTTTAGCGCACCACGACAACTTAACCGGGCTTCCCAATCGCATTTTATTGAACGATCGTTTGAATATAGCCTTGGCACAAGCTAATCGCCTGCACGAAAAATTGGGTTTGTTATTTATTGATCTGGATAGATTCAAAAATATTAATGATTCTTTGGGGCACCCGGTAGGTGATCAGGTATTGAAGGAAGTTGCCGAGAGACTGGTGAGTGCTGTGCGTACAGGCGACACAGTGGCGCGTTTGGGTGGCGATGAATTTATCGCGATGTTTCCCGGTGTGCGCGATGAAAGTAGCCTTGCCGATTTAACCATTAAATTGCGTGATTTATTGCAGATCCCGATTGCGATTAACAACATGAGTTTGCGCATCACTTCCAGCATCGGTATTGCCATTTATCCCGAAGATGGAATAACCGGTGATGAATTAATTAAAAATGCTGACGCTGCTATGTATCTCGCCAAAGAAAGAGGCCGCAATAACTATCAGTTTTATACACCTTCACTCAATTCACGCACTCTCTACAGGCTTACCCTGGAAAATGATCTGCGCAATGCCATAGATGCCGGTGAATTTGAATTGCACTATCAACCGCAAGTGGTCGCCGCCACCGGTGAAATTTGGGGAGTTGAAGCGCTGGTGCGTTGGCGTCATGCCGGGCGCGGTTTGATATCACCGGTTGAATTTATTCCGCTGGCTGAAGAAACCGGTTTGATTGTTCCTTTGGGTGATTGGGTATTGGCGCAAGCTGTTACACAAATTAAACAATGGAAAGCACACGGAATTTCTTTATTGATGAGTGTGAATATTTCGGCTTTGCAATTCCGGCAAGCCGATTTTTTGTGGAAGCTGAATAAATTACTGGCTGACGCACAACTCACTTCATCAGTACTGGAATTGGAATTGACAGAAACCATGTTAATGGACGACACCAAAAACAGTATTCTGATGTTGAATCGTCTGCGCGAAAATGGCTATCGCATTTCTATTGATGATTTTGGAACCGGATTTTCCAGCTTGAATTATTTGCGACATTTCCCCGTGAATTTATTAAAGATTGATCAAAGTTTTATTCGCGATTTGAAAGTGGAAAAAGAATCAACAGCGATTGTTGAATCCATCATTACCCTGGCGCATGCCTTGGGTAAAGAAACCATTGCTGAAGGTGTTGAAACAGAAGAACAGTGCATTTGGTTACAAAGCCGGAATTGCCGAATGTTACAGGGTTACTTTATCGCCAAGCCCATGCCGGTGGATCAATTGGAAAAATGGATGGAGGATTGGATAAAACAACCCCATGCGGTGTTTTTGCCTTTGATTAACAGGGGATTTCGATCATGAGGGAATTTCGCCTCTATCTAATGTCTTTGGTGTTGTTAAGCCCGGGTATTATGGCGGAAGATTATCTCAACATGAGTGTTGAGGATTTACTCAGTGTGTCAGTTACAGGTTCTACCCTGCGCGAAGAATCACTGGAAACTGTACCTTCGCCGGTGACTGTATTTACTCATAAGGAAATTAAAACATTGGGGTTGGATTATCTTTATGAATTGTTAGGGCATGTTCCCGGGTTTCAGTTCAGTCGCAATGGTGACAGTCCCAGCGGCTATACAGTCAGTGCACGAGGCCGGCGCAATAGTGCTGAGGCCAGAGAGATTTTATTGATTGTTGATGGTCAGGTTCTTGCTGATCCGCGCACAGGTAGTGCAGACGGTTCTCTGCCACATTTTCCTTTGGTCAATGTTGAACGTGTTGAAGTCATGCGTGGCCCAGGTTCGGCCATTTATGGTTCAGGCGCATTCACTGGTGTGGTTAATGTGATTACCCGAAAAGATGCAAGTTACGTCACTGCAGGTTCCGGTAGTTTTAATCGACGAAAGTTGAATCTGGGATTCAATCAATCCATTAAAAATTGGACTGCAACTTTGGCAGCAGGTTTGGACAGCGATGATGGTGATGACTACCGACAGTATTTTGGAACCCAAATCGAATCTACAACAGATCCACGCTCAATTTATTTTGTGAATGCCAATTTTTTTTCCGATCAAACACGAGTTACTGCATCCATTTATCGCACGCAGAGTGAAAAATTTTTAATTGGAGAACAGCTCAACAATGAGCTTAATGATTATCTTCAGGATTTTCGTCAGCTGGGATTGGAACAGAGTTTTCAACCGGCTGACAGCTGGAAAATAAAATTATCGGCGGGCTACACCTGGATAGAACAGGATCTTACTGTCCAGTTAAGTCCGGAAAATTATTTCGCGAACATCAGTCAACCTTCCTCCAGTGAAGCACTTAAAGCGAATGGTGTTTTCAAAGGAGAGTCATTGCGCTTTATGTTTGCCAATGATCACAATCTTGACGAAAACAATAATATTCAATGGGGACTCAGTTTCCAAACACGCGAAGAAACGGATGCAGTTGCCTATAGCAATTTCAATCTGGAACAATTGGCATCAGGACAATTTCCTATCGAATACTATGGAAATTTTTCCAATGCATTTCCAATCGGTCTACATGCCTCGCAAGATGCAACGGGTGCTTATGGCCAGTGGATACATTCCTTGAACAATGATCTACGCCTGACGTTGGGAGGTCGTTACGATAATTACCAATCCTTTGATTCAAGTTTCAGTCCTCGTGTGGGTTTGGTAAACGATTTTTCAACCAATACCCAGCTCAAACTTTTATATGGTGAAGCATTTCGTGCGCCGTCTTTGAGTGAAACTGGCTTGCTCAATAATCCGGTGTTGATAGGTAACCCCGAACTGGAAAGTGAGTTGGTCAAGACCTGGGAAATTATTCTGCAACAAAATTGGAAATCGACTCTGGTGAATTTGACGGGTTTTCACAGTCTGTATGAGCATCCCATTTCAACAGGTTTTCAAAATGGAGTGCGCAGTTATATCAATGGCGCTGATCAAACGGCTCAAGGTTTTTCTTCTGAGTTTATGCATTCACTTGCAGATGGTTTGGTTTTGAAAATGAATCTAACGCATTTTATGGATTTGCCGGATCCTGCTTTTCGCGAATCAAAAAATCTGGCGAACCTGATGCTTATGTGGAATTACCAACACTGGAATCTGGGAATGAGTTATCAATATCAAAGTTCACGCCAAACCTTGGCAACACCGGATGCAAGAATCATTTTGCCTTCAAGCCAAACTGTGAACTTTCAGGTGTCATATCAACTGCAGAAAGATGTGAATCTGGAATTAAAATGTAAAAACCTTCTCAATGAAACCCGGGCAAGTCCAACTCAAGGTGCTGGATTTACCTCCGGAGTTCCTTTGAGAGGTGAAGACTGGACCCTTGCGGTCACTTGGGATTGGTAGTCAGTTGATTGGTAGTTCAGTTCGCTATTAATGCGACACCAGACCTTCATCCCAAAAAGTTGCTTCAATTTTGTGTCCATCCAAGTCTCGAACAAAGCAACCATAGTAGGCGTCAGAATATAAAGGTCTTGGGCCGGGAGGGCCGTCGCAGGATGCGCCGTTTGCAATTGCGGTTTCGTAAAAATCGCGCACTTGTTGTTTGGATGCTGCAATAAACGCAACATGAGTACCATTTCCCTGCGCTGCTGCTTTGC
>CAZICR010000229.1:0-5635 GCA_964537795.1 uncultured Cellvibrionaceae bacterium
CCTAAATTTTTCTGAAATTTTAAATCCCCCCTAACCCCCCTTTTTCAAAGTGGGGAACTCTTCGTAGAGAGGGCTAGGGTGAGGGCAATCAGTTTGCTAGAATGCCACCCCATAAATTTCCCCCACCGTTATTGATCAGCGGTCATCCGCTAAGGATTCTCTGTGAATTTTACCGGCGCTCATATTCTGTCCATTCAACAATTTGATCGTAGTGATATCCAACGTATTTTTGCGGTTGCGGATTCGATGGAGCCTTATGCACTTCGTCATAAAGTGACGCGTGTATTGGAAGGTGCAATTCTTGGCAATATGTTTTTTGAACCCAGTACACGAACGCGAGTGAGTTTTGGATCTGCATTTAATTTGCTGGGCGGTAATGTTCGCGAGACTACCGGTTTTGAATCGACATCAATTACCAAAGGTGAGTCACTGTTTGATACGGCGCGCGTTTTATCCGGTTATAGCGATGTGATTTGTATGCGTCATCCACAATCGGGCAGTGTGGCGGAATTTGCAGAGGGCAGTCGTGTTCCGGTGATTAACGGTGGTGACGGCGCTAATGAACACCCCACACAAGCTTTATTGGATTTATACACAATTCGCAAAGAATTACATTCACAAGGCCGCGGTATTGATGGTTTGCGAATTGCAATGATCGGCGATTTGAAACACGGGCGCACAGTGCATTCACTTTGCAAATTATTGTGTGTGTTCGACAAAATTCAAATTACTTTGGTATCACCAAAAGAATTGGCAATGCCAGAATATATTGTTGAAGCACTACGTGAAGCAGGACATCAAGTTGTCATAACGGATCAATTAACTTCATCTATTTCCCATGTTGATATTGCCTACTCAACCCGCATTCAGGAAGAGCGTTTTGCATCAAAAGAAGAAGCGGATTTATATCGCGGTCGTTTTCGTTTGAATCAAAGTATTTACACTGAATTTTGCGAACCCAACACGGTGATTATGCATCCACTTCCACGTGACTCCCGTCCTGAAGCCAATGAATTGGATAATGATTTGAATGCGAATCCCAACCTCGCTATCTTTCGCCAAACCGATAATGGTGTGTTAGTGCGCATGGCCTTGTTTGCATTGGTGTTGGATGTTGCGGATCAAGTGGATAAATATTCACGCGATGTAAATTGGTATAATTCGTTGCGCTCTAAATGATTTCCGAATTATTCGCAATTCTCGCCCCGATTTTTATTTCAACCCTTGCGGGTTATGTTTGGGGAAAATCCGGTGAGGAGTATCCGGCCGATTTCGTTTCCAAGCTTGTCATGAATATTGGATCACCTTGTTTGATTTTAGGCACCATGGCTAAAGTCGATGTTGATCCACAGGTGATGGGGCAAGTCGCAATAGCAACTGCGTTAATTTTATTTTCTATCGGCGTCATTACTTTTTTTATTTTTCGTTATTTGCGCTGGGATGTCGCCACTTACTTGCCCTCGGCTGTGTTGCCCAATAATGGCAATATGGGTTTGCCGCTTTGTTTATTTGCTTATGGGCAATTAGGTTTGGCCTTGGCATTGGGGTCATTTATGGTGATGATGATAGCCACCTTTACTTTTGGTTTGTGGATAGTGGCAGGCAGTGGGCAAACCAATTTTGAGCGTTTTAAAACTATACTGCAGCAACCGGTTATTTACGCCATGTTACTTTCGGTTTTAGTGTTGATAACCGATACACAACTACCGCGTTGGTTGGGTAACACATTGGATTTACTCGGTGGCATTGCGATTCCTTTGATGACAATTGCATTAGGTGTTTCGCTGGCGAAATTAAAAATCACTACTTGGAAGCGCAGTTTTTTTGTGAGTTGTTTGCGTATTTTTGGTGGCTTGTCTGTAGGTTGGGTGGTGTGTTATTTAATCGATTTGCAAGGTGTCGAGCGTAATGTGGTGCTGTTACAAAGTGCAATGCCGGTTGCTGTATTTAATTATATGATTGCTGTTCGTTTTAATCGAAATGCGGATGAAGTTGCGGCAATGGTGGTGGTGTCTACATTGGTTTCTTTTGTCAGTTTGCCGTTTTTGTTGTTGTTGATTTTGTAATTTTTTTTAAAGCATGACCCCACCCTAACCCTCCCCTTGCCAGGGGAGGGGACTGGCTCCTCCCCCTGGCAAGGGGGAGGCGGGGGAGGGGGTCATTCTCTCCCTCAATTTCAAATTCTCCCTTTCAATATGCCGATAAAATTCCACATCATTTAATTCTGAAGCGGCATCTTCATCCAAAATTAATGTCGCTTGCGGATGTAATTGCAAAGCCGAAGCGGGGCAGGCGGCAGTTAAGGGGCCTTCGACACAAGCTTTGATAGCAGAGGCTTTTGATTTTCCGGTTGCCAATAAAATTATTTTTTTAGCATCAAGGATAGTACCAATGCCCATGGTCAGTGCCATGTGGGGTTGATATTCACCGGCTGCAAAAAAACGCGCGTTATCTTCAATGGTTGCACGGGTTAAGGTTTTAATGCGTGTGCGTGACATCAGCGACGAAGAAGGTTCGTTAAAACCTATATGCCCGTTACGACCAATACCCAATAATTGAATATCAATACCGCCAAGTTTTTGTATTTTATTTTCATAATCCTGGCACGCAATAAAAGGATCAGCAGCATCACCCTGTGGAATATAAGTTTGGTGTTTATCAATATCGATATGATTAAAAAACTGTTGGTTCATAAACTGGCGATAGCTTTGAGGGTGTGACTCTGATAACCCCCAGTATTCATCCAGATTAAAGCTGGTGACATTTTTAAAAGAGATTTTTTTATTTTGGTTGGCGGAAATTAATTGCTGATATAAGGCCAGAGGTGTTGACCCCGTTGCCAGCCCCAAAACCGAATCAGGTTTTTTAAGAATTTGCTGGATAAAAACATCAGCACCAAAACCCGCAACAGAAGTGGCATCAGGCAAAATCACAACTCGCATTTTGCATTTCTCATATTTAAAAATTCAATTATTTTCTGTACACAGATTTCTGGTGTTTCCCGATCCGTTCGTAAATGTATTTCCGGATTTTCAGGTGCTTCATAGGCTGAATCTATTCCAGTAAATAACGGAATACTGCCCGCACGCGCTTTTTTATAAAGTCCTTTGGGGTCACGTGCTTCACATGTAGCCAAGGGCGCATCAACAAATACTTCAATAAATTGATGGTCAGTAAATCTTTCGCGAATTAATCGGCGCATATTGTTGTAAGGTGAAATGCTGGCACAAATCACTGTATATTCTTCCTGCATAAATAATTTTGCGACTTCGGCCATACGCCGACAGCTTTCATAGCGGTCAGCTTCCGAAAAGTTCAGATCACTACATAAGCCCTGGCGCAAAATGTCGCCATCCAATAAATAGTTCATAAGGCCCCATTTATCAAATTGTGATTTAAGAAGATTGGCTATTGTTGATTTTCCGGCACCGCTCAGGCCTGTTAACCACAATACGCAGGGACTAAAAACTTTGGATTCTTGCATTATTCGTTCACAGTTATTTTCATTACAAAATGAGTGTAACCCAAATCGTTTTTTTAAGACATATTGCTATACTCATGCAATATTGGAAATTAATAAGTTAAATGGGAGACGAGGATTGCATAACTTTTCTACAACTCTAGGGCGTCAGCACAGCATTATTTCTTTTGCCCGAATAGATTGTTCGGTTTCCCTTGACTCATTGCAAGCAGAAGTGGGACGTTTGTTGAGGTTACAGCCTGTTTGGGCTGATCACGTTAACAATACAGATTACACCGGTCGTTGGGATGTTTTACCTTTGCGTTGCCAGCGACAACATCTTCATTCCCATCCAATACTGCAAGGTTTTTCTATTACGGGTGATGAGTGGGAAAATCTACCTATATTGGATAATTGTCCTGTATTGCAATCAATATTAAATCAGTTGCAGTGTCCGATTAAATCAGCGCGATTGATGCGCTTGCATGCCAATGCAGAAATAAAACCACATCGTGACTATGGACTTAGCATTGAGTATGGTGAGGCAAGGCTTCATCTTCCCATTTACATCAATGATGGAGTGAGTTTTATTGTCGATCAAAAAACTATTCCGATGCGCGCGGGTGAGCTGTGGTATTTCAATGCTGACCAAACTCATGAGGTTTATAATCACAGCAATGAGGATCGAATTAATCTGGTGATTGATTGTGTAGTGAATGATTGGCTGCGCGAAAAAATTCTGGCCGGCGCTACACATGAGTAATTATTTTTCTCGTTATTGTGCATTGCTCGGTTCAATGGACCAGTTGGTATATTGTCAGCAGGCTGATTCATTGGTTGATTTACTGGTCAGGATCAAAACTCTCTGGGGTTGTACAGAACTGGGTGATAATGAATTGCTGGGTGAAATCAATCGCCTGAATCAAATGCCCGTTGATAATTCGGCACTGCTGGTTAGTAACTGGTTGCCTTATCGCTATCAGGCCAGGCATCGCATAGTGAATTGGTTAGTGCCGATTGGTGATGCGACTGAACCTTTTCATGATGAGTATATTTCTCGCTGTTTCCAGTCTTTATTCAATCAAATTATTCAGCCCCGCTGTTCATTGGCATTCGCACAGAAACAAGCAGACAAATTGGCTATGGTGCAGCCCGCAGGTTTTATTTTTCATTTGTCGCGCTGTGGTTCAACATTGGTTTCCGGTTGTTTATCCGAATTGGATTCCACCTGTGTATTTTCTGAATCACCTTTACTCACAGAAGTCTTGCTGGATAGTCAGCTATCAGCTGCGCAATTAAAAATGTCTTTGCAGGCTTTTATTAATTTACAAGCAGCCGCTTTTTCTCGTCGCCCACAGATGGTGATTAAATGGAATGCCTGGGATATTTTTCGTTGGGATTTGATTCGCGCTGTTTATCCAGATGTTCCGACCCTATTTTTGGTGCGTAATCCTGTAGAAATTCTGGCGTCACATCAACGCTCAGTTGGAAGGCATATGTCAGGCGATTTACCTATGGTTGGTTTTCATCCGGTATTTTCTAATGCACGCGAAACAACTTCAGTGTTGGATTTTCGTATTCAGGTATTACAGTGTTTATTATCGGAAATGTGTAAACAATATTTATCACCAGAAGTTAGGGTTGTTGACTACCAATCACTGGAGGTAAAAGCCCTATTGAATGTTGCAAGTCATTTTAACCTGCAGATAAACCCGGTTGAATTGATAAAAATGCAAGAGCGTATGCGTTTTCATTCAAAAACGCCGGGGAAAGTGTTTCACTCCGATCATGAAATGACGTCATTTAATCAACAGGAATTTGAGCGTATTAATAAAAGTCTCTCATCTATTTATAATCAGTTGTCAGCGGTAGTTAATCAATTTAAGGATGTTTCTTATGTTGGGTGATTTTTATGTTGGATAATATTCAATTACCAGATGAATTCACTTTGCGTGTCGCGAAAATAGAAGATCAGGCATTTAGCGAAGCGTTATTTTGCTCTACACGCGAATATCTTTATTTGATGCCCATACCCAAACCACAAGTTGATGTGTTACTGAAACAGCAATTTGTATTACAACAATCTTCTTATGCCCAACGCTTTCCTAAGGCAGTTAATTTTATTGTTGAATTTAATGACGAGCCGATTGGAAAAATCACCATGAATCAATCCAA
>CAZICR010000230.1:0-5612 GCA_964537795.1 uncultured Cellvibrionaceae bacterium
ATTATTATTGGATAAACGTACCGCCGGTGTTGGCGCTGATGCACTCACCAGTGCGTATGAATTAACACTGAGCGTTGAATATCGATTGGTTAAGGATGTTAAATCCACCGATAAAATGACACGCGCCAGTGTTACCCGTACTTACAATTACAACTTGAATAATGCGAACGGTGCCGCTCAGGAAGAGGCCTTGATTCTGCGCGAAATGCATCGTGAATTAGCGCAACAAATTTTGCGTCGTACACGCTTGCTGTTAAACAAACAATCAACAGCTGAAAACTAAAATGCCAAAACTTCGCGCTGATCAATTAACCGCTGCAGTTGCAAAATCACTGGCGCCGGTTTATCTGGTCTCAGGCGATGAGCCTTTATTAATTCAGGAAAGCTGCGATCAAATTCGCAAGGCGGCACGCGCGCAAGGTTTTACTGAACGCGAAATTTTTCATGCTGAAACCAGTTTTGATTGGAATCAATTACTCGCATCAGCTAACAGCTTGTCATTATTTGCTGATAAAAAAATCTTTGAAGTTCGTATGCCAAGTGGTAAACCTGGCGATAAAGGGACCAAAGCGATTCTGGAATATTTGGAAAATCCATCCTCTGATAACTTGCTATTAGTCATCACCGAAAAATTGGATTCTGCCACGCAAAAAAGTAAATGGATAAAAGCCATTGAGGACAATGGCATTCACGTGCAAATCTGGCCAATTCCGCCCACACAGTTATCGCGTTGGATTTTGACACGATTACAACAAGCCGGTTTATCCGCCGACAATTCCGCAGTTGATTTATTAGCCTCACGCATTGAAGGCAATTTATTGGCAGCCGTACAAGAAATTGAAAAGTTAGCATTGCTGACAACTGACAAACATATCAGTTATGAATTAATGGCCAACGCTGTTGCGGATAGTGCCCGGTATGATGTCTTCAGTCTCGCCGACAAAGCCCTGCATGGTGATGCACGCTCAGCGGCTAAAACCTTGCAAGGGTTAAAAGGTGAAGGCACTGACGCCATCACATTACTCTGGGCAGTATTGCGTGATATTCGCAGCCTCAATCAAATTGCCCAAGCGACAGCACAAGGCAAAGCCTTTGAAGCAGCCGCCAGACAAGCTGGTGTTTGGGAAAAACGCCAACCCTTGATGCAAAACGCATTACGTCGTCTGAAACCTGCGCAACTGCAACAAATGTTGCGTAAAGCCAATGCAATTGATAAATCCATAAAAGGTATGCGCAATGCAGAACCTTGGGATGAATTATTGGATCTGGTATTAAATCTTGCAGGCGTGCAAAGTTTGAACAACCAGAACGAAAGATTGAGCCTCAAACTTTAATCTTTTTATATCTTTTACCTATAAGATCCAAACCAATCGTCATTTTACAGACGTAAAACAAATCATTAGTCTGCGCGACCTGTTTATTTTTAAACATTTTGCTGCTTTTCAAACAGTTCGGAGATGGCGTGGATATACAACTGGTTTACATCATTGCAGGTTTGGCTGTGGGTTTTATCGTAGGCCTGACCGGTGTTGGTGGTGGCTCATTGATGACGCCGATACTCTTGCAATTTGGTATTTCACCAACCAGTGCTGTAGGAACTGACCTGCTTTATGCCGCGATTACCAAAGCCGGCGGCATTCATGTTCATCACAAAAAGAAAAATATCGATTGGAAACTTACCGGTTGGCTAGCGCTAGGAAGTTTGCCGGCAGCAGGACTCACTTTGATCTGGCTGCACTATATGAAATCCAATATAGATTCATTGAACGCCATTATTAAAATTACTTTAGGTTACGCTCTCGTCTTCACGGCTATCGCGATCTTGTTCAAACGAAAAATTTTCGATTACAGCAAAAAAAATGACCTCTGGGTCACGCGAATGAATCCACGACAACAATTTATTGCCACTGTGGTTACCGGCGTAATTTTGGGCGCAATTGTCACAGTCACATCCATTGGTGCAGGGGCATTGGGAACTGTTGCTTTATTTATGCTTTACCCTTTATTGCCAACTGTTCGCTTGGTCGGAACCGAAATTGCGCACGCAGTACCACTCACATTAGTGGCAGGAATGGGCCACGCAGGATTGGGAAATGTGGATTGGGGATTGCTTGCCAATTTATTGATCGGATCTTTACCCGGAATTTATGTAGGCAGTCATCTGGCAAATCGTGTTGCCGATCATTGGTTACGCCCTGCGCTTGCGATTATGCTGATGATTGTTGGCAGCAAATTAATTGGTGCCTGGGTTTGGATTGCAAATTTATTTTAGAGAATGATAACGTGTTGAAAAAATATTCCCGGCTTTTACTTACTCTCGTATTTTTAACTTTGATGTTTTGCATTTTTGAATTTACAGGTATCAGAGATAAAATTTCGCTGGAGTTTATTCAAGACAACTTCAATCATCACTTTGTTATTGGGATGCTGATCTTTGCTGCACTTTACTCATTGGGGAATCTGATACAAATACCTGGTTTTATATTTTTGGCGGCGGCGGTTGTAACATTGGGAGTATTCGAAGGCGCAGCAGTCAGCTATCTTGCCGCTATTATTTCTTGCACCGTGACTTACTGGGCCATTCGAATCATCGGAGGGGATGCATTACGTAAACTGGAAAGCCCTTTCGCGCAAAAAATATTAGCCAAACTTGATAGTAATCCGATCAAAACCATTATTCTTCTCAGAACTTTTTTTCAAACAGCGCCTGCGTTGAATTACACACTTGCGCTATCAGGAATAAATTTCCAAAAATATGCATTAGGTACATTATTGGGTTTGCCGTTGCCGGTGATACTCTACTGTTTATTTTTTAGTTACATAAAAACTTCAATCTCTTGATCACTTCTCTGCCGGCGGCGCCACACGCAATACTTCTTCCATAGTGGTGGTGCCTGCTGCAATTTTTTGTGCGCCAGATAAACGCAAAGTCCGCATACCTTCTTTCATTGCCAAACGGCGTAAGTCCTGCAAATTAAAATCGGGCGTAATTTTTTCTTTCAGGTTATCAGTTAAAGACATAATTTCATAAATGCCTTGGCGACCCAGATAACCCGTGTTTCTACATTCAAGACAACCGACCGGGCGATAAATTTTTGCGGGCGGCGAGACTTTCCATGGTGCAACCAATTCTTGCCAGTGTGCTGGATTAATGGTGCCTTCTTCTTTGCAATGTGGGCAGAGTGTTCGCACCAAACGTTGCGCCATCACGCCCAATAAACTGGCATTGATTAAATACGAAGGGATTCCCAAATCCAATAAACGTGCAATAGTAGCGGGAGCGTCATTGGTGTGAACAGTTGATAACACCAAATGCCCGGTAAGTGCTGCTTGTACTGCCATTTGTGCGGTTTCCAGATCGCGAATTTCGCCGACCATAATAATGTCGGGATCCTGTCGCATCAGGCTGCGAATTCCGGCCGCGAAATCCAAACCGATTTTGTGATGCACTTGTGTTTGATTAAAGGTTTCTTCCACCATTTCGATGGGATCTTCAATGGTGCTGACATTGACTTCTGATGTCGCCACTTGTCGTAGAGACGTATAAAGCGTGGTGGTTTTTCCTGAACCAGTTGGGCCTGTCACTAACAAAATTCCATTCGGGCGCTCCAGCATATTGAGCCAACGCTGATAGTCATCACCCACCAATCCCAATTCATTAAAGGTGCGCATTAAAATTTGCGGATCAAAAATACGCATCACCAATTTTTCACCAAAAGCTGTTGGCAAAGTGGATACGCGCAATTCGATTTCAGAACCATCAGCACGACGGGTTTTAATGCGGCCATCTTGAGGTTTGCGTTTTTCGGCAATATCCATTCTTGCCAATACTTTAAAGCGACTGGTCACAGCTGTTGAGACATTCACCGGCAATTCATAAACCTGATGCAACACACCATCAATACGAAAACGAATTCGGCCAATATCGCGGCGTGGTTCTATGTGAATATCGCTGGCACGTTGGTCGTAAGCGTATTGCAATAACCAATCAACAATTTTGACTATGTGTTGATCGTTGGCATCAGGATCAGTCGCCTTACCCAATTCCACTAATTGTTCAAAATTAGTGACCATGGACGAGGTTGCGCCTGAAGCGTTGGAGATTGAACGCGAGAGAGTGTAGAACTCCACCATGTAACGAACGACATCGCCGGGATTGGCAAACACTTTTTTGACTTTGCGACGAGCCACATGCTCAACCTGGGGCTCCCATCCGGCGACAAACGGTTGGGTGCACGCAACCAGAACTTCATCCTTCAAAACTTGCACACAGAGAATACCGTGACGCTTGGCAAAAGCGTAACCCATGACCTCAGTACATTTGGCGACATCGATTTTCATAGGATCAATATGAAAACAAGGCAGACCCGCTTCTGTCGCTAACCATTGGGTCAGCACTTCTATATCCAATAATTTACCGGAACGTTCCTGATCTTCCACATTTTGCGACGCGATGTAATTGAGCGGGTGCATAACGGCTTGTTCATGTGTTCGACTCAAACCCAACAATCGATTGCCGTCTTCACGGGACATACGATTTGCACGAATCAAATCCTGAATGACACCACGCAAATCAAGAAATCTGTCTAAAACTGCCGCCATATTGGAACCCTGAAACTATTTATCTGAATAATTGCCTGCTTAGCCTTTAATTAGGAGCACAGAATTTACCGATTGTAGCTGCTAAAGCCTATGCCGTCTGTGCCTTCAGGAAAAGCAAACCTTGAGACACAGTCTTTGTCACAAAACTGTAAAAATTATACGTGACCTTGAGGGGTCAAATTTTTATACTGCGTACACTTTTAGAGCCGGAGACTTTTATGCCCTTTGCCAACTTTTCGAATTTGTTTGGTCGCTCACCAATTAAGCCCATACAAGAACACATGGCTGTGGCTGTAAAAGCCGCCAAAGAATTGGTCAGCTTTTTTGAGGCAGTCACCCAAAATAACTGGGACACTGCCAGCCAGATACAACAAGGCATAGTGAAATATGAAAACGATGCCGATGAAATCAAAAAACAACTTCGATTACACCTTCCCAAAAGTCTTTTCCTCCCCGTTCCCCGTACCGACATATTGGATCTTTTGTCCACTCAAGACAGCATAGCCAACCGGGCCAAAGATATTGCCGGCATCATCATGGGCCGCAAAATGACTATCCCGGTCAGTATGCAAAACCAGATGCTGGATTTTGTCCGCGCCAGTGTTGCAGCGGCCAATCAAGCGCTCACCGCCATTAACGAATTGGATGAGCTTCTTGAAACCGGTTTTAGTGGTCGCGAATTAACTGTAGTCGAACAAATGATTCAGGAATTGGATGATCTGGAAGAAAAAGCTGACCAACTGGAAATTGGTGTTCGTTCATCCTTGTTTTCGCTGGAAGCGCAGTTACCACCGGTTGATGTGATGTTCCTTTACAACACTATCGATTGGGTGGGCGATTTGGCCGACTGTTCCCATGATGTCGGCGGCCGATTGCAGCTGTTACTCGCGCACTAATTTTCTTTTTTTACCAGGTATTTACCCATGACTCTATTCGCAGAATATAGCGATATTCTTTTTATTATTGCCTGCGCCTTTGGTCTTTTTATGGCTTGGGGTATAGGTGCAAAC
>CAZICR010000231.1:0-2048 GCA_964537795.1 uncultured Cellvibrionaceae bacterium
CATCTCACATCAACATCTTTCAAATCAAAGTGCGACAAATAATCATTAACTTGTGCTCTTTGCTCAATAGTGAGTGGATTCTCACCTCTAACACCACCTGATTCTACCTTGTAGAGCGTTGAAGTATTATTTGAAGCAAGATCCGATTTCTTTTCTTCTTGTGCAGCCTCAGTGTTTTTTGTTTCAGGAGCCAAAGGGGGTGGCTTATCGTTTGTGCGCAAAGGCAACAATTCTGCAACAGATTTTTTACTGGGTGAAGCGGTAATTCTTTCAACTTTTAATACAACAGCTTTTCCTTCTGATAAAAGTTTAATGATTTCCTGTTTACCAAACTCGAGATTGCTGCTGCCATTTTTAATGATTTTTTGTTGAATTATCTGATCCATGCGCAAATCGCTGGCGACGCGCGCAAGAGCGGAGCCTGACCATTTAATGCCGTTAACCAAGGCTTGTGCTTTTTCAATAGAATTGAATTTTTCCAGGCGGTGAGGGCTGGATGCATATTGGGTTACGATCGATGGATGAAATTGGTAAGCACTTTTTTCGTCGAGCGGAATTGCGCCAGCCGACTTGATGGATGGCAATTGATAGACGCGGACTTTTCCGCTGGCGATTAATTCCGCTACTTCATGAGTGATGCTATTGGCGTGCGTGTGACTGAGCAACCCGGAAAGAATTTGATGCCACTGGAAATCATTCAGGCCAATACTATTGACCCATTGAAACGCAAAATAGGGGTCGCTGACGTGACTATATTCTTCTGCAAGTTCACTCGGCTGTTGTCCATAAGATGCAATCACCAACTCATAAACATTCTGTGCTTGATCGGTAACCAGTGTGCTGCTGCTTGCAGCTTCGGATTTTCGAATTAACATAAGATCAAAAAGATTCCTTGTTGACGAGCGGGAGAGCAAAGGATATCCAAAATAGCTGCTTGGCACTACCAAATTCAGATGATCGACAAAATTAGGAGCCGAAGTGTGTTGCGCAAGCACCAACTATTGCAGTTTATTAAAAGTGCAAAAAGACGAAAAGGCCGCTTCCAGTTTTGATGTTGATCCGGAAGCCGCATTTATGTCGGTGCATTTAGGGTATGAGTTTTAGATATATTTTTGAATGTGCAAATACGAAAAAACGGATCTGCACATTCAGAGGACTCATCAGTTTGTATAGTATCGCGCAAAAATACGTGTGCCTTTGCTGTCCGTCCAATCAGTCCACAACAAGATTGCTTTGCCCTGTTCATTCATGGCTACAAACGAATCATAAACAGGGGCATTACTGGCGCCAGTTATGATCGCGGGTTTCCAGCCAGTTGTTGCGGAATAGGGCACGACATACATATGGCGCTGCACCAGATCTACAGATTTTTGTGTCCAGGTCACAAATCCATTACCCGAAGCATCCACTGCAACAACGGGTTCAGAATAAACATCCAGGTTATCGACAGGTTTAATTCTTAATACACTGCCAAGTTCACCATTGCTAATTGGATTCGCCAATAGTGATTGACCATCACCACCGCGCACCACCAAACCTTTATTGGTTGCTGATAATTTTACGTAAGGTTTAAAAACTGATGTTGATTCCACTTTGGGCTCAACTTGTGTATTGGCTTGACCCCAACCACTTGCATAAGTTTTCATTAACAAACCACTGGTCCAGGTGCTATTGGCAAGATCTGCTTGACCCCAAAATAAATAAGCGACGCCATTACCGGATGAAACCAATCGCGGAAAATCAAACGTGAATGCGGTGCTGTTGTCAGTCACTAATTCTGAAGCCGTTCCCCAACCGGTTGATGCTGATAATTTATTATGCCAAATGCCACGCGGATTAGTTCCGGTTTTCATCCACACCACTTCCGCATCACCGCCTGATAAAGACACCACACGCGGGCTGCCATCCTGACGACCAATTTCACCGACATTTTCAATTAATCCTGCGGTGCCCCAACCAGATGAAACAGAATAACGATTGGCATAAATACTAAAACGACCCGGCACTTCAAGCTGCGCCCAAACAGCCACCGCATTATTTTGCGAATC
>CAZICR010000231.1:2148-5579 GCA_964537795.1 uncultured Cellvibrionaceae bacterium
GCATCCAACACTGCTTGCGCACCACCGGCACCTTCACCGGAAATTTCATTTAAATCTTTCCAGCCTGTCGAAGAAGATGAAGAGCTCGCAACAGACGATTGCGAACTTGACGAAACTGACGATGAGAGACTGGATGAACTTGTTGATGAAACTGATGAGCTAGATAAACTTATTGACACACTTGAGGAAATACTAGTGACCACTGAACTGGATGTTACCGACGACACGGAGCTTGTCGATGACAAACTGGTTGACGATTGCCTGCTCGATGAACTGGATGGTGTTGAATCACCGCCGCCTCCGCCACCACAAGCAGTCAAATAAATACTGATTAGCGGAAACATCCAAATTAATTTCAACTTCATTTTGCAACTCCAATTTAATGAATGATAAATAATTTATCTCTGTGATTATTTTTCGGTTTTCTGGATTGAGTTATCTGATTGTCCTCTATTAGTAAATCTAAAATATAAAGTCAGCGATAGCTGTCAGATCTAACAGTGTTTTAAAAGGGATGTGGATTAATTAAGCCCTGCAATATGGCACGAGCAATCGCGTGTTGACGATTACAGACATCCATTTTGATCATCGAATTATTTAAATGAAAATTAACGGTGCGCTCGGATATACCAAGCAGTTGGGCAATCTCCCAGGAAGTTTTACCATCAGCCGCCCAACGCAAACATTCTTGCTCGCGAATTGTTAACGGCTCTCGGCTAGCAGGATCAACCAGCGCTAGCACACGCCTGACGGCCTCATGCACATGGCTCGCAAGCAATTGCACATAAGGCAAAGCCTCTTGCGTAATGTCACGATTGGATTTTTGATTGGAATTATTTAGCGTAAAACTCAGTATGCCCATCTCACCCTGCGGGCTATGCACTGGCATGCTTACACCAGCCCTCAAACCAAAGTCAGCAGCCTCTTTCATCACCTGAGCACTGGGTGATCGCTTTTGCATATTTAATTCATGCCACAACACTGGCACAGTGTGCTGACTACAAAACCCCACCACCGGATCAGCCAATGCATAATCCTGTTCCCAATAACGTTCTAACCATGCATCGGGATAACCATTAATCACCACCACTCGCGATTCCGAAAATTGCGACGGAATACGCAAGGCATAAATAAATGCATCAAACCCCATCTGCCGGGAATAAAAACGGCAGAGAGCAGTGATTTCATCGAGGCTTTTAGCAGTCGAAAAGCGCGACAATGAATGATTAAAATCCTGCAAATTGATAGCGATATCTCCTGAATAACGACGTCCTGACGTCAACCAGGAATCATATTCAAGTTGATAAAAATATCTGTAATTTTTTGTTTCAAAAGAAACGCCGAACGACTATTGCCTTAATGGCAGACATCATTTTTAGATCTTTGCACGCCCAACTTTCCAAAAATGAATAATGCCATAACGTAAACAAATATATTTTAAATGGTGTTTTTCTGGCATCGTATTCCAAGTTAGACGCTGGCATTTATATGGGTTCACAATCTCTTCCCAATGCTAACTTCAGTGCATGTCATTTTCTTCTGGCGGATACAGATTGAAAACAGAGTACCAATAGCCACCATTCAACAATATATTTTCCAGATCTACTGCCGATGGATCACCGTCATCTTCATATTCTTCTTCAAAATCTTCGACATCTATCTGAAAAGCAGAAACAGTTTCACTTGGATTGTACTTATCAGACAACAAATATTGTTCTGCTAGATCAATAGCATTTTTAATATGTCCAGCAACCACATATACACTAACATAGGCTCCGCCGGCCTCAGGGGGTAACGAAGTTCCATCCATATGTGTTACGTGAACTGTAATTCTGTATATTGATTTCATAGCTTGTGTCATCCTTTTTAAATAGACACCGACAAAAAAATAACAAGAAAATAGCTGCTTTTATGAATAGAACCCTGCCCAGTAGTCTTTATCAGACTCACTAAATCCATTTGGATTGAATGATCTCAAATAGTTGTAACGCTCAGACAATCCATATAGTGCCTCAGGTAGAGTGCAGCCAGTTATTGCTCTAACTCTTTTTAAATACGAGAGCGTTTCATTTTGAAAAATGAAATTGTCGAGCTCCTCAACATCTTTTTGATTTAAATCTTCTAAAAAGTTTCGACTCATGATGCAGACCATGTAAGTAGTTTATTTATACGCATACAATCGAAGTCCATCTGCTGTTTTTTCTAATTCAAATTGACCGATAGATTTAATACATGAGCCAATTTTTTCGATATCTTGTTCTTGATGTGAAAATTCTATCCATTCTAATTCCTTATAATCGTAAAATCCTGTGGGGTATCCAGAAATCATTGCCTCCATAGAATGTGCATAGAAATCGAATTTGTACGAAAGATTGGAGTCTATTCGCAAATCTCTTAATGAATCATCCCAAATGAGTTTCACTTTACATGATCGGACTGAGTCTCCGATTTCAGTAAGCGCTTTTAGAAGCTTTACCCATTTCGAATCACTCATAAATGATGCAGAAAATCGATGCTTAATAGTGCTATCAACTTTGGCTCGCTCAAGGTGATGATTCATTATCACGGGATCACTTACGATCAGCCGGATGATTGACACCATCATAAGTCGGCACGTCAGGTATTTTTAAAGGATTGATACCTTCAAGGCAAGCAACATTAAATCCGTATTGTGTGGGGTTTGATCTGCGCTGATGATGCGTATATATGCCACAGTTGCTACAAAAATAGTGTTTGGCTGTGTTTGTATTAAATTGATAAAGCTTTAGCAGGTTTTCGCCCTTTAAAATTTTGATGCCTGAAAGTGGAATTGATGCAGCAATTGCACCCCTTCTTCTGCAAAGTGAACAATCACAGCGACGCACGTCAATTAATCCATCGGGTAAATCAAGTTCAAACTCTACGGAACCACAGTGGCAAGAAGCTTTGTGTTTGGGTTTTATAGGAATTCCTTCTGCTTCTTTTAAATGTATCGCCATATTTTTAAGCGCTCAATTAATTTCTATTAATGCATCGTTGGTTTGTTAAATTTTTTGTAGTAGGCATTAATAATTTCTTTTGACTGGCTTTCAGAAAGCAATTTAATTGGTACAAGTTTTAATACTTGCTCCGGCTCACTGTAGGAACACGTCACTATTATTTTGTATATTTCTCTTTTTGTGGCCAAAGATGATATGTTTTGAGCATAACTCTGATACAGCGATACAATGTATTCCCATATGGCAATTTCGTTTAAAGGGTTTTGATCCCTTCTAAATCCGTCTTCCCATTCTTCATATGTTAGTGAATACACGCCTGCCAAACTATTCATGATTGATTCTATACGCTTTCGTGTTTCACCTTCGAATGGCCCATGCTGATACTCATTTTGTCGAAGTTGGGCGCTATCTGCCCAGTATTCTTTTCCTTCATAACTAATTAGCATCATCCCA
>CAZICR010000232.1:0-5571 GCA_964537795.1 uncultured Cellvibrionaceae bacterium
AGCTAAAGAGTAAAAAAAGAAATAAACGCATGTCTTTTGCGACGTTAATTCGTCATACCTGCGCAAGCAGGTATCTATATCTCTCATACCTATTAATTCGCTACCAATGCCAAAGCGTTCCATCTTCCAATCTATTCACCGGTAAACAGGCGCGTTTGTAGGGATATTTCGCGGCGAGTTTTTCATCTATATCAACGCCGTGACCGATGGCTTCGCCCGGGGTGAAATAACCATCTGTGTAAGTATAAGATCGGGGAAAGACTTCATCCATTTGTGGGCTGTGTGCCATATGTTCCTGAATGCCGAAATTAGGAACCCAGTAATCAAAATGCAATGCGGCGCCCATGCAAATGGGGGATAAATCAGTAGCACCGTGAAAACCTGTGCGCACGTTAAATAAACTGGCGAAATCGGCAATCCGGCGCACATGAGTGATGCCACCTGCATGAACTATGGTAGTGCGAATAAAATCAATTAATTGATGTTGAATCAGCTCGCGACAATCGTGAATGGAATTAAAGACTTCACCAACTGCCAATGGTGTAGTGGTGTGTTGGCGAATTAATTTAAAGGCTTCCTGATTTTCTGCAGCGACTGCATCTTCCATCCAGAACAGTCGATAAGGTTCCAAATCTTTTCCAACACGTGCAGCTTCGATAGGTGTTAATCGATGATGTACATCGTGTAATAAATGAATGTCATAACCAAATTCTTTACGTACAGCCGCAAATACTTCAGGAATATATTGCATGTATTTTTCAGTTGACCAAGTTTCAACTGAAGGTAAATCGGAATCGGCAGGTTCATAACTTTTGCTGCTTTTGGCAACACCATAGACCTTTTCTATTCCGGGAATTCCGCACTGCACACGAATGGCTTTGTAGCCTTTTTCTTTCGCTTTTTGCACAGCATCCAAAGTGGATTCCAGATCTTTTCCGTTGGCATGGGTATAAACCAGAATACGCTCGCGACTTTTTCCGCCCAATAATTGATACAAAGGCATATTCGCCAGTTTTGCTTTGATATCCCAAAGTGCGACATCAATCCCTGCCAGTGCCGTCATGCCGACCGGGCCGCGACGCCAATAAGCGCCGCGATAAAAAAATTGCCAGATATCTTCAATTTGTTGAGGGTCACGACCAATGAGTGCAGGCAGTAAATAATCTTCCAGATAAGACACAACAGATTTTTCACGGCCATTGAGTGTTGCATCACCTACACCATACACTCCTTGATCGGTAACAATTTTTACTGTGACAAAATTTCTTCCAGGGCAAGTCACTATGACTTTGGCTTCAACAATTTTCATAAAACATCTCAAGTTTCTACTGGTTAACCAAACTGATAATTCAAAAAATTAACCGCTGGATTTTATCGGAATCTACAGCCTGAGGATCTATTCCTGTCTTGCGTGTAACCCAATCATGGTTCCAACAAATCCACCCGCCACTTCAGTGCTGAGGATTTTGGCATCCGCGTTTTGCAGCAAATTTTTTCTGGTATTTCCCTGTTGATAGGAGAAATTGATTTTCCCTGCATTCACTTTGACTTCCAATTTAATTGAATCGACTGTTGAATTCTTTTTCAGCGTTTCTTCATGGATTATTTTGGGTGGATTACCATTAGCTTGTTCAATAAAAATGGTGTGTTGGTTGTTTATAGACTTCACGCCAAAGTAATAATGATGCTGCTCATTTTGAAATGCAACCAGTCCAGCGGAAGTTTTATTTGCAGGGAAAGAGATTTCTGTACTCGCATCAAATTGGGTATGTTGTTGGCGTCTGCCCAAAAATGCAGGTTGATCCATTGAATCCATGCGGACATTGCGTGCGTTCATTTGCAGCTTTCCCTTTTTCATCGCGACAAATTCCTCACTGGACTGGCGTAACTTTAGCCATTCAGATTGCAGTTGTGGCTGATCAAACGAATCCGTCCACACAAAATTGCCTGTGAGCGGTTTGCTGGTTGTTTTACTTTGTGTTTTGGGAGCGGTGAGTTGCAATGGAATAGGTTGTCCCTTTTCCAAAATAATCGGCCAGCCATCTTTCCATGTCACAGGTAGAAGAAAGGTTTCGCGACCTGTATTGAATAAGTTTTTTTCATAAGGACGTGTTGCCAGAAAAACTGCCCACCATTCACCTTCTGTTGTTTGTACCAAATCAACATGGCCCGCATTGGCGATGGGATTGACTCTATCGGCTGGCAAATCACGTTGAGTTAAAATCGGATTTCCTTCATAAGCCACAAAAGGTTGATCGAGACTTTTGCTGCGAAAGACAACTGCTGAATGGTCATGGCCTGTACCACCTTCAGCACAAACCAAATAATACCAGCCATTGATTTTGTAAATATGCGGGCCTTCAATCCAAATCGGTTTTTTGGAAATATCGACACCACCATTCACAATGACGCGACCGGAATCTTTAACAACTTTTTGATTTTTTAAATCATATTCCCATAACCATATGGCTCTGTGTCCGTTATAAAGTGGTTCACCAATGGGGGCGTCATTGTGTGCAATATAAACTTTGCCATCATCATCGAAAAATAAATCAGGATCTATACCACCAATTTCTGGTAATAAAATCGGATCAGACCAGGGGCCGGCCGGATTTTTTGCTGTGACAATAAAATTGCCGCGAATATCGACCAAAGTGGTAATCAGGTAAAAGATACCTTGGTGATAACGAATGGTCGGCGCATAAATCCCGCGTGAGCTGCTTTGCTTTTCAATCGGCAATTGTGTTGGTGTTGTTAGCACATGTCCAAGCGATTGCCAGTTAATCAAATCTTTGCTTTGAAAAATTGGAACTCCGGGTGAATAAGCAAAGGACGAGTTCACAAGATAATAATTGTCATCGACTCGCACAATGCTAGGGTCAGGATAAAACCCTGCAAGAATGGGGTTGCGAAATTGATTGTTTTTTAAAGGCGATTTAAAAATCTCGTCTTTGCCTTCATAAGTGAATTGATAAAAATTAACGGATTGATTGGCACTAATCATAAAAGAAAAAAATAATCCTGCGAGCAGAATCAATAAACGAATGTTCATAATCAATCCCGAAAAAATATTCGACAAGGAAAAACTCTTGGCCTAAAAAAACTGGCTCCCGAGGAGCCAGTAAATTGTACTCTTACTCACAAACTTTAAAACATTACATATTGGTACAGCTAATCGATTGGAGCGCATCGGCAAATCCACGCAGTGCAGGTTTGTCGTTGTAGTTGGTATCAAACAATAATGGCCAGGAAATTTTTTCGTTGTTGAATTGTGTAGCATACAAGCTGTCCAGCCAGGTATTGGCGTCAGTTGTTCCCCATACACTTATTCCACCACGAAGGTTTACTGGTACTGTATCGAGGTAAGCCTTGATGATGTCGCAGTAACGTTTCTTTTGCTCCAAGGCTACAGTCATGGTGAAACTGCTGATTTTATTGGCAGGATAACTGTCACAGTAGGGTTGATTGACGGCAACATCCAATTCGGTAATTTTTACTTTCAGACCCTTGGCAACCACTTTTTGCATCGCTGCTGCAATAGTTGATGCGTTTGGGTAGCGTAGACAAACATGCATTTGAAAACCTACACCATTAATTGGAATATTGCGTGTTTGAAAGTCAGTAATCATTTCCATCATTTTTGTTGTTTTTGAATTGTTTTGTTCAATGTTGTAATCATTGTAATAAAGATCCACAGTGGCATTCGCTGCTCTTGCAGCTAGAAATGCACGTTCTATATAAACGGCACTGTTTCCACTTTTTATGTAAAACGGTGAGTCAGTACGAAAAACAGAAGGGTTTCCGTCAGTGAGTGCTTCATTCACAACATCCCAACTAACAATATTACCTTTTGCTTCAAAGTGATCCACTATGTTGGTCACATGGGATTCAATTGCCGTTAAAAAGTCAGCCGAGGTGCCCGACCAGTTTTTCATAAAACCGGGAACTTGATAATCAGAATGCCAGACCAATGTATGACCATGAACTGTCATGTTTTTAGCGAGTGCGTAATCAACAAAAGCATCAGCGTTGGTAAAGTTGTAATCAGAAATAGTGCCGGTGTTATTGTTGGGATGCAGGTAACTCATTTTCATAATGTTGCCTGCCGTCATTTGATCAAAATGTTTTTCCACTACTGCTTTTTCTGATGCATTGGTGAGAATGTTGTAGGTTGGTGAATCAGTATTGGAGACGGCTACACCAATCGGGAAATCAGCAAGGTCTCGCAAGTGATCGACATTGGCTGAATAAACAGATCCGCTTGATGAACTGGTTGCGCTCGAACTTGAGCTGCTTGCAGCCAAGGTAATCTTTGCGCTTTTAATTGTGACGGTGCCAGCTGAGTTGGTGCCTTTCGCCTGAATACCGACTTGAACATCATTCACGGATTGATTAAACCGGTCATCTGCTTCGTCAATGGTACAAGTTAATGTAGCGTCAGTATTCGCTGCAAATTCACTGTTGTTGCTCCAACAATTCCATTCGCCTGCCCAGGTATTTTTGACTTGCGCAAATATCTGTAAATTCGCACCACTGGTTTTAAATTCACTGCTGACATTAACCACCATTTCAACCACTGCATTTTCCAGTTGAGTGGGTTTCAGTACATCGAAAACTGCACCTATATTGTCTGCGCTCGCAGCGAATGTCACGCCATTGCTGTTGTAATTAACACTTGAATTTCCTGTGCCGTTGCCTCGCCAACCACTAGTCATATTAACGATGATGACATTGGCTGGTGTTGATGAACTTGAACTGGATGAAGAAGATGAGGTTGTGGAGCTTGATACTGATGAGCTCGAACTGCGTGAACTTGAACTTGATTCGGATGAACTCGAACTACTTGAGCTTGAACTTGATTCTGATGAACTTGAACTTGGTAGAGACAAACTGGAGCTGCTACTTACCTCAGGTGCGGATGAGCTTGACAAGGATGAACTTGATCGCGATGAAGAAATTGATACAGAAGACGATGTCACTGTTGACGAACTTGTTGTTGAAGATAGGGTTGTAGATGAGCTACTGACTGACGATGAAATTGCAATAGATTGTGATGAACTTATTGCTGATGATGCTGCTTTACTTGAATTGGATGAGCCGTTGCCACTGTCAGAACCACAAGCCACCAAAGTGCAACCAAGAAAGCCAATAATCATTGGTTTTATTAGGGAAGTCATAATGAAACTCTCGTGCGTTATTGTTATGGTTGATTACACCATAAGTGCTTGTCACTTGTATACCAGCAATTGTAAAGAATTGAATTGCGACAAATAAAAAACCACCCGAAGGTGGTTTTTTATTTGTCGATAAGGCTTATCAGCCTTCCATTTGTTCCAGCTCTTTACCCTTGGTTTCCTGAATGTATTTGAAAACAAATAACACAGACAGGATGGAGAAGAAGGTATAAATACCGTAAGCGCCTGCAAGGCCAATTGCCGATGCCAGCAGGATCGGGAAGGTCCAGGTTATCAGGAAGTTAGCGCCCCACTGTGCGAGACCAGCGATCGCCAGCGACGAACCACGCATCTGATTGGGGAACATTTCACCCAGCATGATCCAAGTTACAGGACC
>CAZICR010000233.1:0-5566 GCA_964537795.1 uncultured Cellvibrionaceae bacterium
CGACCAATCGGACTTTGATCTATATCGACACATTTATCAAATAAATCCAAACCGATAATTTTATCGTGCGCTTCAGGTGTCAGCGTGCTTGCACCATTTAATGCAGTAGCGGCGAGTGGAAACAGAGTGCCGTTGATTAAAGTGGATTTTCCAGAACCTGAAACACCAGTGATGCATGTCATCACACCGTAAGGAATTTCCAGTGTGACATTTTGTAAATTATTGCCTTTAGCGCCGACTAATTTTAACCATTGTTTATCGCGTGCGGGGTGCCGCACACTAGGAATCGCAATTTGTTTGACGCCACTTAAGTATTGTCCGGTAATGGATTCCGGCGTATTCATAATATCTTTCACTTTTCCTTGCGCAATAATTCGTCCACCGTGCACACCGGCACCCGGGCCAATATCAATCACATGATCAGCAAGGCGAATCGCATCTTCATCATGTTCAACGACAATTACCGTGTTACCCAAATCGCGCAAATGTGTCAGTGTTTTCAATAAGCGTTCGTTGTCGCGTTGATGCAACCCAATTGAAGGTTCATCGAGAATATACATAACACCCACAAGCCCGGCACCAATTTGGCTAGCTAAACGAATCCGTTGTGCTTCACCACCGGATAAGGTTTCTGCACTGCGATTCAGAGTTAAATAATTCAAACCGACATCAACTAAAAACCCGAGACGCTCACGCAATTCTTTTAACACTTTATCGGCGATGCCAGCTTTTCTACCTGTAAATTGCAAATGCTGGTAATAACTCAATGCATCGGCAATCGGTAATTCAGTAATGCTGGGTAAATTTTTTCCGTCGATAAAAACATGGCGAGCTTCAGTTTTCAAGCGTGTGCCGTGACAATCCGGGCAAGGCTGTGTGGATAAAAATCGAATTAAATCCTCACGCACTGAATTGGATTCAGTATCGCGATAACGGCGTTCCATATTGGTAAGTACGCCCTCAAAGCTGTGGGTGCGTCGGTAAACATCACCGCGATCATTAATATAATTAAATTCAATTTCTTCTTCGCCTGATCCGTACAAAATTGCTTCGCGATGTTTGGCTTTTAATTTGCTCCAGGGTGCATCAATTTTAAAATTGTAATGTTCTGCCAGTGATGACAGCATGTGAAAGTAATAGACATTACGTTTATCCCAACCGCGAATGGCGCCTTCAGCCAAACTTAAACTTTCATCCTGAATCACTTTGTCCTCATCAAAAAATTGATGTACTCCCAAACCATCGCAAGTCGGGCAGGCACCAGCGGGATTGTTAAATGAAAATAAACGCGGCTCCAATTCTGTCAAGCTGTAATCACAAATCGGGCAAGCGTGGCGCGCCGAAAATAATCTGTCTTCACCGTCACCGTCCATGTAACTGATACCCGCTAATCCTTCACCCAAACGCAACGCCGTTTCAAACGATTCTGCCAAACGCAATTTCAAATCTTCACGCACTTTAAAACGATCAATGACGACATCGATGCTGTGTTTTTTCTTTTTATCGAGCTTGGGCGTGTCATCCAGATCACACAAAGTGCCGTCAACTCTCACGCGAATAAATCCATCGCGTTTCAGTTGATCAAATACATGCTGGTGTTCGCCTTTGCGATCACGCACGACGGGTGCAATCAACATTAATTTGGTGTCAGCTGGCAATGCTAAAACGGTATCCACCATTTCACTGATGGTTTGTGCAGCGAGCGGTAAGTCGTGTGTTGGGCAACGAGGTTCGCCCACACGCGCATAAAGCAAACGCAAGTAATCATAAATTTCAGTGATGGTGCCCACGGTCGAGCGCGGGTTGTGTGATGTAGATTTTTGTTCGATGGAAATTGCCGGACTTAATCCTTCGACATGATCCACATCAGGTTTTTCCATCAAGGATAAAAATTGGCGCGCATAAGTCGAAAGGGATTCCACATAACGGCGCTGGCCTTCCGCATAAAGCGTGTCGAATGCGAGAGAGGATTTGCCCGAACCTGAGGGGCCAGTGATCACGACTAACTTGTCGCGTGGAATATCCAGATCAATATTTTTCAAATTGTGTGTACGTGCACCGCGAACCAGAATGGTATCCATCAATTTCTCTCATCAGCTGAAAATCAAATGCGTGAAGCAAAACAAGCCGATTATATACGTGATACCCATGACAAGGGATGTCAGTAACTCAGGAAAAAGATTCTTTACAGCGTGATGATTGGCGGGTAGCAGATTTATGGTCAACACTCTTTGGTTGATAGCTTATGTGAGTAATGCCGTGGAAAACCTGAAATTGTCAGAATTAATGAGTGCCCTCAGTTATGCCTTGGATATTACTGAAGGGCAGCCGGAAGGGCATTGCATTCGCTGTTGCTGGATTGGCATGAATATCGGGCAAAAAATTGGTTTGCCGCCAGAGCAGCTCTGGGAACTTTACTATGTGTTGCTGCTTAAGGATTTGGGGTGCAGTAGCAATGCATCGCGCATTTGTGAACTCTATTTGACGGATGACTTAACCTTCAAGCGTGACTTCAAATGGGTAGATGGCAGCTTGCCGCAAGTATTGCGATTTGTTTTGCGCCATACAGGCACAGCAACAGGAATTATTTCCCGCTTCAAAGCCCTTGCCGATATTTTTGCGCACGGCGATGAAATCGCACAGGAATTAATTCAAACGCGCTGTACTCGCGGTGCAGATATAGCGCGGCGTTTACGTTTTGAAGAACCGGTGGCTATGGGCATTCATTCGCTGGACGAACATTTTGATGGACATGGTCGCCCCGAAGGTTTGGCGGGCGACGCCATTCCAATTTATTCCCGCATCGCTTTGCTCTCACAAGTTATCGATATTATGAATTCATCTGCAGGTGCAGTCAGTACATTGGATGAAGTGAGCTCTCGCAAGGGAAGTTGGTTTGATCCTGCATTGGTCGATGCATTTTCTGCAGTAGCAAAGGATGAAAAGTTTTGGCAAGCACTCAATTCTCCGGATGTGGATAAAACTATTTTGGCACTTGAACCCGGGGAATTTTATAAACCCTTGGACGATGATTTTTTTGATGATATTGCAGAAGCTTTTGGTCAGGTGATCGATGTAAAAAGCCCCTACACCGCAGGTCATAGTGCACGCGTTGGTCTTTACACTATGTTATTGGCTGAAGATCTGGGAATTTCCGATCATCGTCGTCGCTGGTTAAAACGCGGCGCACTTTTGCATGATGTTGGCAAACTCGGTGTGAGCAATAGTATTTTGGATAAACCGGGAAAACTGACCGATGCAGAATTTGAATCTGTAAAAATGCACGCCGTTTATACCGGAAAAATTTTGGGTCGCATCAAACCTTTCGAAGAATTGGCAAAAGTGTCCAGTGCACATCATGAACGCTTGGATGGAAAAGGCTATCCTTTGGGATTGAAATCAGATGACATAGTGTTGGAAACGCGCATCATCACCACCGCTGATATTTTTGACGCGATTACCGCCGAGCGCCCCTATCGTGCAGCCATGTCGATAGAAAAAACTCTTTCAATCATGCAAGAGTCAGTTGGTACCGCAATTGATGTTGATTGCTTTACCAGCTTGAAAAAGCTAATTGGGCGCCATCCGGAATTTTTTCCGGATTAAATAGTTATTTTTTCACTTACAGGATGTAAGAAGCGTTGTAATGTTTTTGAAAATACTAAATGTAAGAAATCAGCACGAACTCAGGAAGAGATTGCCGATAGATCCCGCGTTGCAAGTCGTATCCAAAAAGCTCGAGCTCAAGGTGATCCGGGGGTCGCGCAATTAATTAGCAAGTTAGAAAAAAATGGAGTTAAAGTGAAGAACACTAATCATTATGTTGGCAACCCGGCACGTGAAGTTGATATAGAAACCGCTAATGGAATAATTGTTGAGGTTAAAAAATTATCGAGTGCCCAAAAAATAATTGGTCAAGTACAAAATACACAGATTGCAACAGGACAACGAACTGTGGCTTTTGTTGTTGAGCAACATCAAAGAGCCAACTCACTAGTGCAGCAAGCAGGGAAGCATGTCCAAATTACTAATAATTTTGATACGCTTTTAAATTGGCTGCGAGCAAAATGATATGTCAGCAAAAGAGTTAACTATTTTCTTTCCTGAGTCCATATTAATTGAGTCAAATCTAAGTGATGTAGCTAAAAAACTGCACCTAGAGATTGATGAAATTCCACCGGAACTTGGGCTCAGTTATCAGTTTTCAGCACAAAGAGGAATTGGGGGTTCCTATTTATTGATCGAATATAAAAAAAACGACAGGCTATTGATTCAAGAGATATGTCAGTGGGAGCGCCCAAAAAGTACGTATAAGGATATGCTTCAAGATTGTTGCTCGAGTCTTACGGTATATTACCGAGATCAAGACAGTGCCATGGAGAGTCTTAATCTGTTGGCATATAGTAATTCTTTTGATGTTTCAAAGTGTATTGTTGAAAATGGATTTGGATGTCTTCTTAAGTTAGAGAATATTTTAGATTGTTTCCGGCGGGATTCACGTTGGTCTTGGGAAAGAGATGAGTTTCCTGAATTACCTGACGTGGCTATTTCTGAGTGGCGATAATTTGTCAAGAAAACGGGGTCAGATCAGAGTAAAAATTAAATTTTAAAAATTGGGTCGTGTTTAATTTCCACTTTGGCCCGGATTTCGATATCGCCATATCCGAAAAAAGCTGAGTGTATTTAATTTTTTAATTAAGAAAGTATTAATCCCAGTTAGGTGATCCTCTAGTTTTAAATCCAATTTTCCAACGTCAAATCAGGAATGCGCTGGAATTCTTTAATATTGTTGGTTACAAGAACAGCTTCAATACTTCTGGCGTGAGCGGCGATCAATAAATCATTATCGCCAATCAGCAATCCTTGTTTTTTTAACTGGGATCGAATGAATCCATAGTGCTGCGCGGCATCCTCATCTCAAGGATCAATCAGAATTTTTGGGGTGAATAAATCCAATTGATTAAATCGTTCTTCCCGCAGATGAGGTTCACCGCTGGTGGGTGCGAAAATTAACCCGTGAAAAACCGAATATGTCACCTCGATTTTGAGTCAATTGTAAAAACGCTTGCCAATTTTAAGTCACAGGCATATTTTAAGGTTTGCCAAATTTTGCCAAACTGGGTTTCTTATGAGTACCATGAATATCTCCTTGCCAGAGTCATTAAAAACATTTGTTGACGAGCAGGTTAGTCAACGTGGTTATTGCACTAGTAGTGAGTATCTGCGGGAGTTAATTCGAAAGGATCAGGATAGGCAGACCTTGCGTGGCTTGTTGATGGATGGGTTACATTCCAAACCGGCTCAGACCTTGGATGCCCGCTATTTTGATGGTTTGAGGAACCGTGTAAGAAAGAATCAAAAATAATGCTCAAGCCCGTTATTTTGCGCTCCCTTGCCTCACAAGATATTGAAGATGCACTGACGTATTATCTTACCGAAGCTACTCAACAAGTTGCCTTGGACTTTATTGACACTTTGGAAAAGTCTTACAGGCATATTTCACAATACCCAAAGACCGGTTCACCGTTTTACGCTCATGAGCTTGATTTGCCAGGGCTTCGTTCTT
>CAZICR010000234.1:0-5509 GCA_964537795.1 uncultured Cellvibrionaceae bacterium
CTACACTTTTATCATTCTGGAATTTCATAACCTATTGTTTTTGATGTAATTAAATCTCGCTCAAAAAAACCTGTTCCTGAATGTTCATTCCGGAAGTTTTTAGCCCCTCCACAACCTAAATTGCTCCTACCGATAACTATTCAGGAGCTTTATATGTTGGTCTTCTTTCTTATATACCTTGCCATCAGTATTGGGGTGACTTGCAAAGTGGGTTCATTGCTACACAAACACGGCACAGTGTTTTTGTTGCACCGTCTTCAGGGGTTGGAGTCCTTGGCCAAATCAATCAATAACCTTTTACTGGTCGGATTCTATCTGGTGAATATTGGGTACATTTTGATTGTCATGAACTTAAGATCCCAGAGTATGGATCCATTTACTTTTGTATCCACACATCTTGGAATCGTTTTTTTAAGCCTTGGCACTATTCATTTTTTGCTGCTGAGAGTGTTGGTGATCTGGCGACCCAAAACGCTTCAGCTTGATGCAGGAGCACAATAAGATGAAACACCTGACTCCGCGATACCTCGACATACCTTTATTAATGTTGGTTGCATCAATAGTTTACCTGATCGGCGTTACTATATTTTCTCCCGACTATGACAATGTTTATCTTCGAGTGCTGGATTGGAGCATCAATTTTTGGTACCTGGCGTTTAGTCTTGCTGCTACCGAAATAGTCGTCCGTAATATTTTTACCCGACTCCAGGAAAAGCCACTGATCGACATTAAAAATTTGCATCTGCAATTTATCGTTCGTCATTTAATGATTGGGATAATGTTGATCATATGCGATTGGGATAACCATTTTCTTGATTTAGGCGAAGTCGTTCAATATTTCACGATCCGTTTAGGCACCACACTTTTTTTACTCGGAAGCTTGGTGATGTACATAGCGCATCGAAAAATGAAATCTTTGTAAGGGGATCGCCATGTTAATCAAACCACCTTGTTGGGTATTAATAATAGAAATATTAATTTGTTTTATCCCCATCACTCTACTCTGGGCGCTGGGGTGTTTTGTGGCGGTCGCTATTTTGTTTAAAGAATTCGACAGTATTTTTTCATGGTTTTCATTGATTAGTGCTATTTTTCTGTTGCTGGGAGGAATGGGTCTTATCGGCATTTTTCAAATCGCTATCCATATATTTGATCGCGGCTATCAACCTGCAACAGCATCAATTTATCGAAAACTCTATGCCGGAATATTGAGCCTTGTGTTGCTAAACGGGTTCATGATTTTTACTAATGGAAACCTTTCTATATCACCAATGATTATTGTGTTCCTGACGCCTATTATTTGCAGCTTGCATTTAATCAGCATCACTAAAAAATCTGAATCTAAAAATGAAAGCTCTTTGTTTAATGATGTTTAAAGCGGGTTCTTCCTTAAAGACCGGAATTGATTACCATTAATACGAACACTATTAGTAATTGAGAACAAACATGAAACGATCAAATTGAAAGTGGTGTAGGCTTGTTGGAACTAGCAGTGCAAAAAAAAATAATTTTGCACTATACTGGATCGGCTCCGCCTACATTCGAAAGCTGCCGACAATCTTCGCAAGGCTGAAAGTCATTTAAGGCGCGTAAGCAGTGAGCTTAGATTCATACATCCAATTTTTTGCAGATAGAAAAATGACCCAAAAATCACACTTTACATCATTGCTACTTCTTATTTTGATTTGTGTAGCACCTATGGCATTACTCTGGATATTTGCAGTAATTGCCCTGGCTATTTCAATGAACTCTGTTTCATTAAGTTCAGACACATCTTCCCTTCTGCCTATCACAATTGTAGTTTTTTTGTTGATAGCCGGTGGACTAGGTTTGGCCGGTTTGATCAAAATGCTGATTCATATTTACAAAAATGGATATAGGCCAGCAAACGCAAACACAATAAGGTTGTTATACGCAGGAATTGTGAGCTTGGCAATATTAAATATGATTGTAATTTATGAAGAAGGATTAACCGCCAAGCTCATCATCTTTTTTAGCCCAATCCTAGCGGCTTTGGTTTTAATTAAACTCACCCATAGCAAATTGAAACTAGGGTCAGAGCACAATTAAAATTATCGAAGTGGCACTTGTAGGGCGGGTCAAGACCCGCGGATGCGAAGTGCAATTCAGTTTGCGAATTAAATCCGGTGAGTCATTGTAAAAGTTACTTTTCTTAGGAGTTATTACGAATGCGAAGATATTTGATACTTTTTCTATTCTTGAGCATTACAAAAGAAAAAAATAAAGAAAAAATTGACATCAAACCAGTGATAATTCAATCACCCAGCTAAGAGACCTCAGATCCGAGTAAAATCAGTTGTAAATCTACTCGAACCTAACAGTTAAAAACTAACTTACAAACTGCGGCGCAGTTTAACGTTAAATTGGAATGAGCAATGAATGAAATTTACATAAGTACTGATGTTGAAGCCGATGGCCCCATTCCTGGTCAAAATTCCATGTTGAGTTTTGGTTCGGCTGCTTATACCAGAGACAAACAGTTAATTTCTACATTTGAAGTGAATCTGGAATGTTTATCTGGAGCTGTTGCAGATTTTGAAACTGAGAAATGGTGGAAAACTCAGCCAGAAGCATGGAATTATTGTCGAAGCAATTTAGTTTCTCCCGATGTTGCAATGAACAAATATGTTGAATGGTTGAACTCATTAAATGGAAAATTAGTGTTTGTTGGGTATCCATTTGCATATGATTTCATGTTTATCTATTGGTACTTAATGAAATTTGTTGGTAAAAGTCCTTTTTCACATTCAGCCCTGGATATCAAAACTCTTGCAATGGTTGCATTAAATTCCGATTACCGTTCAGCGTCAAAGAAAAATATGCCAAAAGAATGGTTTGATGAATTACCTCATACCCATAAAGCACTTGATGATGCAATTGGTCAAGGCGCTCTTTTTTGTAATATATTGCAGTATTTGAATCATTAACAAACATCGGGAATTGCAGTCGGTGTAGAAATTACTTTTAGTTTTACTATGACACTGATTATTTTTGATTGTTTTCGAAAAACCACAAATTAGAAATTGCCGTGTAACCAGGTGTTAAAGGAGTACCCGTGAAAATTCCGTCTCCAAGGCTGCATATTATTTTTGCATCAAATGCGAGTTACGCAGTTATTTTATGGCGAGGCCCCACGAAACATGTTGCGACCTTTGGGTGGGATTTAACCAATAATAAAATTGAATTGGGGCAATGGTTTTACGGTCGCATCTACGAACATAGGTCGAGCCTGTCACATGACGGAAAATATTTTCTGTATGCGGCCATGAATTGTAAGTGGGATTCTGAAACGGGTGGAATTTGGGCTGCGGTTTCAAAAGCTCCATATATCAAAGCCATCGAACTTTACTCAGACGTTTCAGAAATGGGAGGCGGCGGGCTGTTCGTGTCAAACAACGAATATTATTTAAATGAAATATTCTTTGAACTCACCAAATTTTTGAAGAAAAGCATTGAAATTTTTTGCCTCAGCAAACCCGATCAACATTGTATGCACGGGACTAAAGGCGTTTATGTAGAAAGATTATTGCAACGCGGCTGGAAATTTGAGAAACGGATTGAGCATGAAAAATACCACACTACACTTGTGCTCTCGAAAACAATTTTCGATGGCATGACTATTTATAAAAATATTGTAAATAAATACCCAGCAAAAAAGACTGAATGGGAAGAACACACGTTGATTGCTGGCGAGAACACATTGTATTTTTCAAATAATTGGGAATGCGCAGATGTTATAGGCAACACGATATATTTTACTGAACTTGGCTTATAGAAGTGTATTGGAGTCACTTCTGATCCAGGTAACTTAGAGGAAAAAGTGATTCATGATTTTAGCGGTTATAAATTTGAGGCAATTGAGGCCCCATATTAATGAAACATAACATTTGCAAATAATTCCATTGGACTAGAAGAATCTAAGCCCGTCACTAAAAACACCTATTTCATTTACTGATTTGTTATAAGCCGCTATGGCATTTTTATTTTGGTCTAGCCATAGCTGAGCATGTTTAACTTTTAGTTGGTTGAAAAGTGCTTGCTCCAATGTTGCAGAAAGATCTATATTCAAATCTTTAGCTTGCTTCAATAATGTACTGTTTACACCAAGAGTGACACGTTTTGTAGGTGCAGTCTTGTCGTAGAATGAAAGCACAAAACCTCCCTTACTTTCTAAGCGAATAAAAATAATGTGTGTAAACCTACGCCCGCCTCATCACCGCCACAAACATAGTATCCGAATTTAATTCAGGCGATCCGATTAACGTTTGGCTGACCAATGTAAATTGCGGATGTTGTTGTAAAAATGCAGCGACTTGCTGTTCGTTTTCGCTGACTTGCCAGCTGCAGGTGGCGTAAACCAAATGACCGCCTTCTCTTAAAGAAAACTGTGCTTGATGCAATATTTTTTGTTGGAGTTGAATTAATTCTTGTGTGTCTTCTTCTGAAAAACGCCAGAGGGCGTCCGGGTTGCGGCGCCAGGTGCCGGATGCGCTGCAAGGGGCGTCAACTAATATCCAATCAAAACCTTTTTGTTGTGCAACTTCTTTGGGTAAGCGCAAAGGTTCGTCGGCATTCCAAATAAATTGGCGGATATTAAATAGTTCAGCCACTTTTGCGCGGCGTTTTAATTCATCCAATTTGTATTGATGAATATCGGTTGCTAATAACATCCCTTTATTATTCATGGGGACGGCAATGGCTAAGGATTTTCCGCCCGCACCGGCACAGACATCCCATACTTTTTGTCCCGGTTTTGCGGCGACTTGTTTGGCGATTAATTGACTGGCGAGATCCTGAATTTCGATTTGACCTTTGCGATATTCTTCCGTTGTGTTAATGCCAAGGCCACCTTGTAATCCAATATTGCCGTCAGCATCAGAAATAGCTGCAACACCTTGAGCCAATAAAGAATTTTTTAAACTTTCCGAATCGGCATTTTTTTGAATGCGCAACCACACTGGTGGTTGTTGATTTTTCTTTTCCAAAAATTCCTGCAATTGTTGATCAGTCCAATGATTTTGTTCACGCCTTGCCGACAATAAATTTTTCCAGCCGGGTCTTAAGCCATGCCAAAGTAAATTTTCAACTGATAATAAATCGTCTTGTCGATTGGCAAAAAAATCATGGAAAAAACTTTCGCGTTTGGAATAGTCTTTAACAGAAAATTGTCGAACATCGCCGCCGGTTCGCACCACCACCCAAAACCATAAATATTGATTGGGCAAAGAATCCAAATCGCCGACTACCCAGTTCTTATCCCACTCAACCAGATCAGCTTTATTTATTTTTTGTTGGAATAGTGCTTCCATAGCAATAGCCAATTGCATAAAACGCAAAGCGTCCATCATGGCTGATGAAATAATGAGTTGATGTACCACGGAAAACTGGCGCAATACCGGATTAAATTTACCTTCGTGTTTTAACCACTTATCCAAAAAAGGTAAGGGACGATTGTCGCTGTAAATTTGCCAGATTTTTTTTAATTCGG
>CAZICR010000235.1:0-5492 GCA_964537795.1 uncultured Cellvibrionaceae bacterium
ATGAAGACGCAGCAATACTGGCACCTCCGTCAAATTCAATTTGATGGCGACGACTGTAGCGATTATCAGCAAACTTTTGCTCACCACGAAACCATTCTACTTTCGCCAAATAATTTCCTATCATTAACTTACCTGTGCTTTTAATGCCAAACGAATTAATTCTTCACTCTTAGCTTCAGGCTTTTGCTTTGCCGCAGTTACAATCATTTTTGCAGCTTCATTGGGTTTATAACCCAATGAGATCAATGCGCTTTCTGCTTCAGAATAAACTTCATTGCTTGCTGCCAGCTGAATTTGATTGTGTGCATAGGCATCGCCTTGTGGGGCATCCCAATTTTTTAATCGATCTCGTAATTCAATAACCAACCGCTCCGCTGTTTTTTGACCTATACCTGGCACTTTGGTTAATGCCTTGATATTGTTGTCACGTACACAGCGTGCAATATCATCTGCTTCCATTCCCGATAAAATTGAAACCGCTAATTTGGGCCCAACGCCATTCACTTTAATTAAGGTACGAAATAAAGAACGATCACGCTGTTCAAAAAACCCAAATAGTTGATGCAAATTTTCAGTAATGGATAAATGCGTATGTAAAATCACTTCTTGTCCTAAAGCAGGCAAACGATAAAAAGTTGTCATGGGCGCCTGTAATTCATAAGCAACACCATTCACATCCAGCAATAAATAAGGCGCTTGTTTTTCGAGCAAGATCCCACGCAAACGTCCAATCATAATTTTTTCACTTATTTATATGAACCAAGAATTCTGCACCAAGCTTTTTGAAAAGGAATTTTAGTTTTTTGAAACTAAAATTCCTTTTCAAAAAGCGATCTTGACAGAACAACCTAAACAATACGTCCTCGACGAAAACTGCTACCCGCCATGCGAATCATATGTTGTTGCGAATTAGCATGACAAAGTGCAACAGCTAAAGCATCTGCCGCATCTTCTTGTGGAGACGCAGGCAATTTTAATAACACTTTTACCATATGTTGAACTTGTAATTTATCAGCCGCACCGTTACCCACCACCGACTGTTTTACTTTCCGTGCTTCGTATTCTGATACGGGAATATTTTGCGCAGTCGCCGCCACAATTGCAGCACCCCTGGCCTGCCCCAACTTCAAAGCAGACGCCGCATTTTTTGCCATAAAAACCTGTTCAATTGCCATCTCTTGCGGGCAATATTGTTCGATGATTTGTGTAAGGGAATCGAAAATAACTTTGAGGCGAGCGGGCAACTCATCTGCATCAGACATACGAATTACACCGCTGGTGATGTATTCGGATTTACTACCAACGCAGTTGATAATACCGAAGCCGGTTTTACGCGAGCCAGGATCTATACCGAGAATAAGCGCCATAGTTGTATCTATATACAGTCATTTAGGCAGCAGTGTTGCACGTGAAGATTATCGGTGCAAGAGGAAGATTAAAGATCATTCATTACTCGTCACACCGATTAACCCAATCCAGATCAATAGTCGGCCGTAAATCCCAATTCAAGTCGGCCACTACTTTGAGTATCCAAATGCAGGCCTGTTGTTTTTTGATCTTCAACGAGTATTTTGGGAGAAGAAATTAGCTGGTATTGCCCCGCAACAAAATCATAAATTTCCGCGGACACTAATAAGTATTTTTCTTCGCGGCTGGTGGTAACCAAAATCCGAAATTGTTTATCAAATAAAATTTCAGATTGTTTCCCCATTTCATTCGACAGCTGCATATCACCAGAACTACCCAACTCTGCTTGCACAGAAAGATTAATCATCACTGGATTTGCTGATGCAATTGACCACCAGCCCAAAGCAACAATTCCGGCACACAAAACACCCACCCTTGCAAAAAAATATCGGCTATAAGGCTTGATGTCTTTTGGAACTGCCTGAGGCTCCGTGTTTTTCTGAATCAAAAAGCTGGCAAGATCCTTTTCCAATACACTGGCCAGTGCCATTGCAGATTCTTTAGAGGCGATACCATTTGCTTCAATGCGTTGCACAGTTCGCAAACTTAAATCAGCGACCTCGGCCAGATGGCTTTGCGTCCAGCCGCGCTGCTCACGTTCTTGTCGAAGAAATTCTTTATTAATTTGCATATCCATAAATCATGACCTCTGTTATTGGGAGGTCATTAGAATTGAAGAATGAAAGAGTTTTGTATACGACACCAATACGACACGATGTTGTTTGAGATGACAGAAGTACAAAATTACGCTATCTGCTCCATAATCTCATCAGAAATTTCCGCATTGGTGAAAACATTTTGTACATCGTCAAGATCTTCCAGTGCATCGATCAATGCCAGATTTTTTTCAGCACTTTCTTTATCCAATGGAACCATGAGTGATGGGATCAATAAGGTTTCAGCAGCAACTGCGGTGAAACCTGCTTGTGACAAAGCATCTTTCACTGCAAAAAAATCTTCGAACGCAGTCATGACATCCACTGATCCATCATCATTCACCACAACATCATCAGCACCTGCTTCCAAAGCGGCTTCCATTAATGCGTCTTCATCGATGCCTGGCTCAAAACTGATTTGACCTTTGCGTGCAAACAAATAAGACACCGACCCATTAGTGCCCAAATTACCGCCGCGTTTATCAAACGCATGACGAATATCGCCTACTGTGCGATTACGATTGTCGGTCATGCATTCCACAATAAATGCAACGCCGTTGATGCCATAACCTTCGTAGGTCAGCTCTTCATAAGATTCAGAATCACCAATTCCTGCACCACGAGCGATTGCACGCTCGACCACATCTTTTTTCAAATTATTTAAATACGCTTTTTCGACAGCAGCACGTAACCGCGGATTGTCCGCAGGGTTAGGACCTCCTTTAGCGGCAACTGTTAATTCACGAATAATTTTGGTAAATATTTTCGTCCGCTTGGCATCCTGACGCGCCTTGCGATGTTTCATATTCGCCCATTTGGAATGGCCGGCCATTGTTGACCTCAAAACTTAATGATTACGAAATGCAGATCGAATTAACACAAATGCACAAGATAAGAATAACGATGCAAATATTGCTGCAACCAAAATAAGTAATTTATTGGGTGCAACAGGAAACAATGATGAGTCTGGTTTATTCACAATGGAGAATATTTCAATTTTTCCAGTAAACGCAGAAAGTTTTTCGAGATCGGCAGAGATAATATTTCTCTGCGTTTCAAGACTTCTCAACTCCATAGAAAATGGAGCCAATGACTTGCCCTGCCGGGATTCCAATATTTCAATCTGTTGCTTTAATGCTTTAACTCCCAAAAGATAGTATCGGCTATCCACAACACTTAATTGGACATTCTCCAAATCTTTAAACGGAGTATCGGTAATCCCCAGTGATTGGGCAATTTTCAATTGCTCTTTTAAATTGGTTAATTCATCACTCAATTTTTGTTCTTCGGCACGACCTACCGTCTCATACCGAAAGTTCAATGCAGATAAATTTGCAAGATATGACTGTTTCATCTTTGCGCTAACATCACGCCACAAACTATCGTTTACATAAAGTAAATATTCCTTTAGCAATGACACCCCTTCATTGGAGTTTTGATGCAAAATACTGACCTTGCGTGGAGTAAAATCAGGAAACTTCGAGCTTCCACTCTCCAGAACCAAATCATCAAAAAATTCCATAAAATTTTTATATTCCGTTGAATTTTTCTGATTAAAATCCAGAAGTTTACCAGTTCTTTGCTCCCAAAAACTCTTTACTGATCCTAACGAAGCAATTTGCAACAACGCATTATTATAATTTCTTTTGTGATCCGGAGCGGCAACCTGATACTCCGCTGTATTGAGTTGAGATGGCATAACACTTCTATATTGTTCTTGAGTAGCTCCGTCTATAGTAGCCTCTATCTTGTAGTATGAAGGCAAAGCTTTCAGGACAAAAAAACAAACAATAGTAGATACCAAAATCACTACCAAAATTGTATATCTCTCAGACCACAACTTTTTCAACAAACCTACCAGATCTATTTCGTCATCATTACGGCTAACCTTACTCTCAGTATAATCACTCATCTCTAAACCACATCCACATTAAAATAGCTAATCAATTACATCCCATATTCAGGTGTTTCTTCGCCTTCAACTTTTTCTTTTTTGGTATTACGAAGACGAATATGCAATTCGCGTAATTGCAATTCATCAACGGTACCTGGTGCATCGGTCATCACACAAGCGGCGCTTTGGGTTTTCGGGAAAGCAATTACATCGCGGATCGAGCTCGCACCTACCATTAACATGACCAAACGATCCAAACCGAATGCAAGACCACCGTGTGGTGGTGCACCGTAGCTTAATGCATCGAGCAAGAAGCCGAATTTTTCGCGTTGTTCTTCGGGGCTAATACCTAAAATTTTAAACACAGCTTGTTGCATTTCCGTTGAGTGGATACGAACGGAACCACCGCCCAATTCAATTCCGTTCAATACCAAATCATAAGCGCGCGACAATGCATTGCCTGGATTTGCAATTAATTCTTCAGGTGAACAGCTTGGAGAAGTAAATGGGTGATGAATTGAAGTCCAACCACCTTTGTCATCTTCTTCAAACATCGGGAAATCAATTACCCAAAGCGGCGCCCACTCACAAGTGTAGAGATTTAAATCTGCACCTAGTTTACAACGCAATGCACCCAAGGCTTCAGTCACAATTTTGTGCTTATCAGCACCGAAGAAAATCAAATCGCCATTTTCTGCACCAACGCGATCAAGAATGGCTTGACGTACAGGTACTGGTATATTTTTTACAATCGGTGATTGCAAACCTTCTTCCAAATCGGATTTGTCATTCACTTTGATGTAAGCCAAACCTTTTGCACCGTAGATGCCAACAAATTTAGTGTAATCATCGATTTGTTTACGGGTGAGTTTGTCATTGCCACCGGGAACTTTTAATGCAGTGACGCGTGATTTCGGATCATTGGCTGGACCAGAAAACACTTTGAAGTCGACTTGTGTAACCAAATCTTTGATATCCACCAATTGCAGAGGAATACGCATATCGGGTTTATCCGAACCGTATTTTGCAATAGCTTCAGAAAACGGCATGTGATTAATTTTGCCAAATTCGATGTTCATTAAATTTTTGAACAATTCGCGAAACATTCCTTCAGTCACGTCCATAATTTGTTCTTGCGACATAAATGAAGTTTCGATATCGATTTGGGTAAATTCCGGTTGGCGATCTGCACGCAAATCTTCGTCGCGGAAACATTTTGCGATTTGGTAATAACGATCGTAACCGGCCACCATCAACAATTGTTTAAATAATTGCGGTGATTGTGGCAATGCGAAAAATTTTCCGTCGTGCGTGCGCGAAGGAACCAGATAATCGCGCGCGCCTTCTGGCGTTGCGCGTGTCAGAATCGGAGTTTCAACATCGAGAAAATTATTGCGATCCAAATAATTGCGAATCGCCATGGTAACTTTGCCGCGGAAACGCAAATTCTTTTGCATTTGTTCACGACGCAAATC
>CAZICR010000236.1:0-5491 GCA_964537795.1 uncultured Cellvibrionaceae bacterium
GGGTGCCTTTCCATTCCTGATGTTGCGCGAGCAATTTTTCCATAATTTTTTCCGAAAGTGTTTTTTCTGCAGGAATAATTTCAGGTTCGGGTTGTGTTTCTATTACTTGCGGTTCGGGGATTGGTTGGGGAATTTCCGGGGGTGGTTTTAATATACTGCAACCGGTGAGATAAATAAGAGTCAGAATCAGTGCGCAATATTTGTACATGGCAACTCCCCGTTTTTGAGTTGACTTGATCCTAATCCATATTGGAAAAAATTCAAACCAACTCAATTCATGAATTTGACAACCTGTGTGTCGGGTTCGCGAGACTTTCCAGATCGATGAAGTTTTTCCAGATAGGCCTGCCAGAGTTGCGGCTGATTTTTTCCCAAGTTATAGAAATAATCCCAAGTATAAATACCCGTGTTATGACCATCACTGAAATGAATTTTTAATCCATAATTGCCCGCGCGTTCCAGTTGCGAAATCCACACCTCTTTTTTTCCGTATTGCAACACTTCTTGCCCCGGGCCGTGGCCTTTCACTTCAGCACTGGGAGAATGCACTCGTAAAAATTCCGCGGGTAGAAAAAACTCTTCTGCAGAAAAATGCAATTCCAGTTGTTGGGATTGTTTATGTAGTTTAATTTTGGTGGGTTGATTCATATTGCTCCAAATTTTATTTTAATCATTTCGAGCGAAGATCTGGCGCCTCACTTTGAAAAAGGGAGGCAGGGAGGGATTTAAAACGGTTAATTTTACGAAAATTTTAAATCCCCCTTAGCCCCCTTTTTCAAACTGGGGAACTATTCCCTCCGGTTAGGGTGGGGTCATGCTTTTTAAAATGTTACAAAATATATCGACTTAAATCTTCGTTCTTCGCCAGTTCACCAAGATTTTTCTGAACATATTCAGCATTAATTTCAATCGATTTGTTTTCATCGCCTGCCGTAAAAGAAATATCTTCCAATAAACGTTCAAGGATAGTGTGCAAGCGACGTGCACCGATATTTTCTGTACGTTCATTCACTTCAAATGCAGTTTCAGCAATGCGACGAATGCCGTCTTTCGAAAAACTAATCTCAATACCTTCCGTCTTAAGCAATGCAATCTGTTGTTCGGTTAAAGAAGCAGTAGGTTCTGTCAGAATTCGTTCGAAATCGTCTGGTGTTAATGCATTCAGTTCGACGCGAATTGGCAAACGACCTTGCAGTTCGGGAATTAAATCCGAAGGTTTACTTAAGTGAAACGCACCGGATGTAATAAATAAAATATGATCAGTTTTGATCATGCCGTGTTTGGTGGAAACTGTGCAGCCCTCAATTAAGGGTAGCAAATCGCGTTGTACACCTTCGCGAGAAACATCGGCGCCCGATACATTGCCTCGGCGCGCGACTTTATCAATTTCATCAATAAACACTATGCCATTTTGTTCTGCGGCATCTATAGCCTGGGTTTTGATATCTTCTTCGCTAACAAGTTTGGCCGCTTCATCATCTTGCAATTGCTTCAGTGCTTTTTTGACTGACATTTTTACCTTTTTGGTTTTTTCACGCCCCAAATTGGAAAACATGGATTGCAATTGATTGGTCATTTCTTCCATACCTGGCGGCGCCATAATTTCTACGCCTACACTAGCAGCGGCCACATCGATTTCAATTTCTTTATCGTTTAATTCGCCTTCGCGTAATTTTTTGCGGAAAATTTGTCGTGTACTGGATTCGTGTTTGGTTTCCTCTGCCGAAATATCGCGTGCGGGTGGCAGGAGCACATCAAGGATGCGTTCTTCCGCAGCTTCTGCTGCGCGATGTTGTACTGCTTTCACGGCTTGTTCGCGGCGCATTTTAATGGCCACATCGACCAAATCGCGAATTATCGATTCAACATCACGGCCGACATAACCCACTTCGGTAAATTTTGTCGCTTCAACTTTGATAAAAGGTGCATTGGCCAATTTCGCAAGGCGTCGCGCGATTTCAGTTTTACCAACACCGGTTGGGCCAATCATTAAAATATTTTTCGGTGTGATCTCGTTGCGCATATCAACGGGAACTTGCATGCGGCGCCAGCGATTACGCAATGCAATAGCGACTGCGCGCTTGGCATTTTGTTGACCAACAATATGTTTATCGAGTTCGTGAACAATTTCACGTGGAGTCATTGATGACATAAATAAATCCTAAAAATTTTCTTTAGCACTTTCTACCCCCTCTCCCTTCATGGGAGACGGTTGGGGAGTTTAATAGCTCAACAGTTCAATCGTGTGTTGCTGATTGGTGTAAACGCAAATATCACCCGCAATTTTCAAACTTTTTTCGACAATAGTGCGTGCGTCCAAATCGGTATTTTGGAGTAAAGCACGCGCGGCTGCTTGTGCAAAATTACCGCCTGATCCAATCGCGATTAAATCATCTTCAGGTTGGATCACATCGCCATTGCCAGTGATGATGAGTGACGCTTCTTTATCGGCAACAGCCAACAAAGCTTCAAGCCTTTGCATGCTGCGATCGGTTCGCCAATCTTTTGCCAATTCCACCGCTGCGCGTGTAAGTTGGCCGTTGTGAGCTTCGAGTTTTGCTTCAAAGCGTTCGAATAAAGTGAATGCGTCAGCAGTACCACCAGCAAAACCGGCAATGACCTGATCTTTGTAAAGGCGACGCACTTTGCGTGCGTTACCTTTCATAATGGTGTTGCCCAGCGAAACCTGGCCGTCACCACCAATTACCACCTGCCCGTTACGACGTACTGAAACAATAGTTGTCACTGGAAATCCTTAAGTTAACGAAAAATAGGTCTTTTGTTTTTGCAAATTTTGAAAGATCTGGGGGTGGATGGCACTAATTTCAAGTCTGGTCAGTTTGTTTGAAGGGTAAGAGGCTTCGGGCGTCTGCAGCATAAGCTTTGATAGCCTCCGCCTCTTCGATCAGAAAATGACTAATGGCTGTTTGGAATTGTGGAGATTGAATCCAATGTTGTGAATAGGTCATCACCGGCTCAAACCCCCGGGCAATTTTATGTTCACCTTGCGCGCCGCCGTCAAACCGTTGTAATTTTTTGGCTATAGCGTAATCAATTCCTTGGTAATAACAGGTTTCAAAATGCAGGAACTGATATTCCTCAAAACATCCCCAGTAACGACCATAAAGTGTGTGTTGATCGCGAAAAAATAATGAAGCCGCGATAATTTTTTGCTGATTATCTATAGCCTGAATCAACAATAGATTTCCCGGCATTCGTTGCCCGATCATTAAGAAAAAATCCTGTGATAAATAACCTGAATGACCGCTGCGTTTAAGATAAGTATTGCGATAGAGGGCATAAAATGTTTTTAGGTCCTCTTCCGTGATGTCGGTATTTTCTTTTATTTCAAATTGAAAGCCTTGATCCGTGACTTGCTGTCTTTCCTTCCTGATATTTTTGCGTTTTCGCGATTGCAGATTTTGCAAAAAGTCTTCGAAATTTTTGTAGTCATGATTACACCAATGAAATTGGCAGCCGAGGCGGGTGTTAATATTTTGTTTCTGAAATAGTTGATGCAGTTGTTCATTTGGAAATAAACAATGCCAGCCCGAGTAAGCTTTTTCTATGCATTCCTGATTCAATCTATTAATAATTTTATCAATCAGCTCAGGTGAACAATATTTCTCGTTGACAATTAAGCGTGGGCCAGTGCAAGGCGTAAACGGAATAGCGTTAATCCACTTTGGATAATAATTTTTCCCGTAACGTTTGTAGGCATCTGCCCAGCTCCAATCAAACACATATTCGCCGTAAGAATGGTTTTTGATATAACCCGGCATAGCGGCAACTAATTGTTGATTATCTATGCAAACCAGATGTGAAATTTCCCAACCATTTTTTGCATGAGTGGATTGACTGTCCTCCAGCGCTGCGAGAAAAGCGTGGCGAATAAATGGATAATCAGGCGGGCAAAGTCTGTCCCATTCACTTGCTGGAATTTCATGAATTGAATGGATGAATTGGATGATCATGCGTGCCACAAACCGGTTGCAGGGTAAGTGTTTCGTAATTTAGCAGCTTGCTCGCGAATCTGCTGGCGTTTTTCATCACTGAAATTATCCAGATGTTTTACTTGCAAGCCGAGCCGTGGATGATCTTCCAATAAGTCGCGATGTTTTTCTAAAAAATGCCAGTAAAGTGTGGTGAAAGGGCAAGCTTTTTCACCTGTAGCTTCGGCGGGATCAAAGAGGCATTTATTGCAATAGTTGCTCATTTTTTGAATGTAACGACCGGTCGCTATATAAGGTTTGGATGCCATAATGCCGCCATCGGCGTATTGGCTCATGCCCAACACATTGGGCAATTCCACCCACTCGATTGCATCGAGATACATGGCCAAATACCACTGATGAATTTGTTGCGGTTGTGTTTGCCAGAGTTGTGCAAACAATCCGGTTACCATCAAGCGTTGTATGTGATGACCGTAACCTGTGTTGATGACTTGCGATAAAGATTCCTTCAAACAATTCATATCCACATCAGCATTCCAATAAAAATCCGGCAAATTATTTTTCGCATTTAGCGCGTTCATGTCTAACCATTGCGGCATGAAAGTCCAATAAAGTCCGCGTACAAATTCGCGCCAGCCTAAAATTTGTCGAATAAATCCTTCTACGGAATTGAGCGGCGTTTTATTGTCTCGATAAGATTGTTCGGCAGCCTGAATCACTTCCAGTGGTGAAATTAATTTGACATTAAGCGCTGCGGATAGTCGCGAATGATAAAGAAAAGCTTCGCCTTGCCACATGGCATCCTGATAATCACCAAACCAGGGCAAATAGTGTTCGATAAAAAATTGCAGCAGTTGTAAAGATTCTTCTCGCGTAACTGGCCAGCCCGTGTGCGTTGCATCACCGGGATTATTGGAAAAATATTGTTGTACAGATTGAATTGCGGATTGCGTAATCGCATCAGCTGGAAATAACAATGCGCCAGGTTGAATATCGGGGCCGGATTTACCAAAACTGCGACGATTGTCTTTATCGTAATTCCATTCACCGCCTTCCGGTTTTCTGCCTTGCATTAAAATACCGGTGCGTTTGCGCAATTGGCGATACCAATATTCCATGCGCAGTTGTTTTTTGCCCTCTTGCCATTGCGTAAATTCGCCCGGTTTGGCAATAAAGTGATGATCCGCAAGAATATCGCATTCGATTTGCTGGTCTTTGGCAAACTGTTTGAATACTTGTAGCAAACGATAATCGCCAGGCAAAACTAATCGAATCGATTCGAATTGATACTCGGCAAAGGTTTCTTTTAATGCCTGAGTAAAATCTGCGACCGGATTTTCGTCGAGAGAAAAATAAATTAGTGGATAATCTTGTTGACGCAATTGCTCTGCAAAGTGGCGCATGGCCGACAGAAAAAACACGCTGCGTTGTTGGCTGGATAAAGGCTCGCGACTTTCTTGCAGGGTTTCGGCCATCCAGAGTTTATCGCGGCTTTTATCAAAGTCATCGAAAATGGCACTCTGCTGATCCAGTTGATC
>CAZICR010000237.1:0-5457 GCA_964537795.1 uncultured Cellvibrionaceae bacterium
GGCAGCTAACGCACTATCACCATCCTTAAGCCAGTCCACTGCATAACCGATATCAGCCAGACTTTCGGATACTGACTCACCTATCATTTGATCGTCCTCAACCAATAAAACCCTCATTATTTCTCCAAAATGACAGCATAGAGGAAGTATAGATCCGAAGACTTAAAATAATCTTAGTTGCTATGTAGTGGCGTTAATGCCCACTAAGCCTAGTCTAAGTAAAAGGAGTTAGGGTAACGGTGACGAGCTGCCAAATGATATCCTTTTTATGAAATGGAGATGTTACAGACACTTCTGTTGTATACCAATATTGGCAAATGCCGCATTGGTATTTGGTGATGCTACGCTTATTTCAAAAATTGAAATATCCAAACATATTTTTTATACAGATATAATAGTAATACCCGCAAATACAAAAATAAAATTGATCATTTATAATAGGGATGCAACAGCAGAAGAAATTGAAAGTCATTCACTTAAGTTTAAAAAAATTATTATGGGAAACACAGAAGGCTTTGTCTTTATTGGGCCATTGCCTCAGGGCGAATATTCATTTACGGGGGCTTTTCATCCAAGAACAGCTAACGGGATAATTCGGGTAATAAAAAAAGAGGAATAGTTTAAAATGTGGAATTCAACGAACTTTAAAACTCTAAAATGATGCATTTCGTTGAAACTCTAAACTTGTGACTAACCTGCCGGATTATTGCCGTCTATGTAGGTCTGCTTTTGGCACAAAACAGACCCAATCAATAGTTTTGCAAATCAAAAAGAAGTAATTGGTGCCAACCCGCTATTTTATTATTTTTGATTTTGCTGGTTAACAGAATACAAGGCAAGTGATAGACAATATTGGGATCAAGATTTTTCAAAAAACAGGTTCATAGAGCAAAAAATCAATGGCGCTTACTTTCGGCGCCATTGATTTTGATTGTGCAAGAAAAAACTGGAAAGCGTTTTGTTGGTGCTTTTATCTCACAGATTATTAATGATTCAGTCGAATGCACAACTAAGAATTTTTCCATTTTTGTCTGAATTTCGGCTCGAGCAACTTACTAAATACCGGTTGGCCATTGATATCCTTTAGACTCACCGTCATTTCGGCGCTGTATCTGTCAATTTTCACGTCGCCGTAAAACTGCAAGCCAGCAAATGGTGACATATTTTGCACAGGCGGAAACTTATGGAAAACCACTTCTGGTCCGAAGGTATTGTCCAAAACACCTGGACCAAAGCTACCTGCATTTAGTGGTCCGGCAACAAATTCCCAAAAGGGCTCGAAATTTTTAAACACAGCCTTTTCCGGACTGTAATAATGCGCCGCACAATAATGCACATCTGCTGTCAGCCAAACAACGTTTTCAATTTTGTGTTTTTTAATAAACGCCAACAGCTCTGCCATTTCCAATTCGCGTCCCAAAGGTACGCCGTCTCCATTTGCCAAGTTTTCGAAAAATTGCGGACCATCGCGTACAATCAAACCTATTGGCATGTCAGACGCAATCACTTTCCAAACAGATTCTGAACTCAATAGTGACGCTTTCAACCAATCGAGTTGTTCGCGCCCAAGAAAACGCGTTTCGGGACCAGTTTCAGTTTGATTATTAGCGGAGTTGGGGCCACGGTAACTGCGCATGTCGATGACCATTAAATCCAGTAAATGGCCATAAGGAATGCGACGATAAACTCTATCCTGCTCTTTAGCATTAAAAGGACGCATTGGCGCATACTCAAGAAATGCTGTAGCACCGCGCGCAATCAGAAGCGGAACATTTTTTTCGGTGTAGCGCGCATCATTAGTTAGATCTTTTGCATCCGACCAATTATTCACAACCTCGTGATCATCCCATTGCCAAATCTGCGGAACTTCCGCATTGAAAGCACGAACATTGTCATCCAGCATATTGTATTTGTAGCGCCCACGAAATTCGTTAAGGCTCTCTGCCACCTTGGCCACTTCCTCAGTCACAATGTTACGCCAAACCGCTCCATTCTCGGCAATGACAGTTTCACTTATTGGGCCATCAGCATAAATGGTGTCACCGCAATGGATAAAGAAATCAGGATTTTCATTACGCATACTGGTATAAATTTTCATACCACCAAAATCTGGATTGATACCCCATCCCTGACCTGCAGTGTCACCTCCCCATAAAAAATGTAGATCTCGAGAACCTAATATTGGTGCAGTTTTGAAGTGGCCGGTCACAATTTCACTGAGTATTCGATCATTACTTAGATCCTGAAAACCCACGCGCAAAAACACATCGCGATCTGGAGCAAGCCCGGTTAAATCCAAGCGCGCTGTAAAATCACTTTTCTCCAACGCATAAGGGCCGTTTAAGGTCCACGACTGTTGAAAATTTTCGTGGTAACTGTATTCGACAAACATACGCGAAGGACGGTCGCTACGACTCCAAATTAATCCCTTACTGGCAGTTACATCACCAATTTGGATTCCTTGTTGTAATTGCGGACGAGCCGAATCCAACGTAATCATCGAAAACGCAAAATTGGAAACACCTCCACTCAGTGCAACACCACCCAGTGTTGCGCCAGAATACTGAATAAACTTTCTTCGACCTATAGTGTTAGTTTTGTCACTAGTCATAATGTCTTCCGCCTTTTCACTTTTGTTGGTTAGGATTAAAACTCAACTCTTGGAAGAGGCTACTGAAACTTGATGACGTTATAGAGAAGTTTTTATGAATTTGAAAAATCACCTGATTGTAATTAACAGTACATAAACAAAAAATCAGATAACGAATGGCAAAGTGACATCAGAAACAACACACCGAAGTCATAAATATTTAATAAAAATGAAACAAAAAAAACCTCCTCTTTTTTAGAGAGGAGGTTTTGGACAGGATCTGCCTTTTTATTTTTCACCTGAAACATATTAAATAGCAGGCATCAACCACTTAAATTCACTAGTAAGATTGGATTTTTCTCCAGATAAATCTTGACCATGGAATTCACCACTAATCAGATATTGTGGTGTGACTAGCTGTTGCGAGCTATTGCTAGAGTCGAGATAGTAAACCAAATCAATATTTTTTATATCTACCTTGTAGACAACACCAACATGTTGCCTTATTAAGGTCGAGGGTGTTCCCGCAGAAATGTATTTTTGTACCGCGACCTCAGGTTTAACAAGTGCAACTGTTCTTCCCTGTTTCAAATTAGGTGCTGCACTATAAAATCCGGAAACACCCTTGCTATCAAAAAATACACGTGTTGCTGACCCTGGCCCCCAGGTTGGAACACCATTGAGTGATATTCCATAATTAGCTGCTGCAGCAATCACTTTTTTGGTTTCGACTCCAGATTTAACTTTTTGTATTGTTAAATCACCAAAAGTGATTTCACGCAACGACAGATTGTCGTCTCCCAGTTTAGTCTGCGCAAGAAAGTCCTTTGCTTTTTCAGCATAATATTTTTTTGCGGATTCTCGATCCAAATTAAGGTTCGAGAGCAGATCGGGGCCTGCTTCGTCCAGCAATGTATTATTTTTAATAAAAACAGCGCCTGAATCGAACAACTCCATTGTGCGATTATTGAGGTCTGTATGCATGACGCTGACGGACTTTTTAGAGTTAACATACTTTTTTTTGCTAACCGATTTAAATCCAAAAGCTCGTCCTGCTAAAGTTGTTGCTGGGTCAACTTGCGTAGGATCGACGGATACGACATTAAAGACAGCTAAATATTCAGGCACTATGGGTAATTTTGCTGTCAATACAAAGTCAGGTTTTACAGAAATTACGGGAACTTCTTTTACCGGCGTTTTTATGGATTTGATTCCATCATTGTTGTAAATGTCAGTGTCTGTCTGCGCGAATACGAGACTAACTGAACTCATTAACACAAGACTTGCGGCGAATTGAATAAATTGAGTTTTCATAGAATTTTTCCTTAATAAATTGAGTTAATGTAGATTGACTGGAGCCAAAAAAATTTCTCAAGTTCCCCAAGACAAATAGAACAGAGTGGTAGGATTGACAGGATCAGAGCTGACGCTACCGAATCCCCACAGATGGTCAGTATAGGTACTGCTAGTGGAATTATCGGCTCGCATGTAGGCGGCAGTGGTTCCATTTTCGGAAACAATGGTTGCGTTTATCCAGGCGTCTCTTACGGTCCAACCATAGTCCATTGCATATTTAATGAAATCCTCACCGCGAGTATCGACGTCATAAGTTATCGAACTATAACCGAACACGTAGTGCAAACCTTTGAATACTGGCCAACCCCAACGATTAAATTTGCTCGCATCATCTTGCAGAACAAGACACGCATCTACAATTAACCATTCCAAATCTTTATTTCCTAAAATGGCATCATTGTAATGAACTTCCAGATCGTCTTGATTGACTCCAAAATAAAATCCTGATGGACTGCCGTGACCGGCAAACAATGCCAGATCAACATCATCAATATAAAGATTGTCAATTCCACCAAGGGTAGATGATTTAAAATCGCGTTCCCACGCATTGTTATTTGTCCAAGCAAAATCAGTTACCCAACTTGAACTGTAATTGTTTATTGCATTTGCAAACTTTTGACCTTCCGGAATAGTTAGAGGAAGATTTGGATTGGTTCCGTTGTAATTATCTACTGCTTCCCATGCCGCGCAATTTCCTGAACAATCAGCCAATACTGTATTGGATTGTAAAATGGGTAGTCCAAATGCGAGTACCATGCCGGTGAAGTATCGAGAGTTTTTCATTTTAAGCACCTCATAAATTAATCCTTATAAACATGGACGACATAATAATTGCTATTACAATCATCCGCCGTAGCATTTCGTCGACAAAATGCAATCTTACTCTATTGCCGAAATAGTATTTTGCGTAAGAAAAAATTTACTGAAAATATGTGATATTTTCACATCGGCGTGAAAATCATTTAGTCTGTTAAACTCGGATAAGGGAGAAAAAAACCGGGCTGATCGCTGCACAGAACAAACAACCCGGGTTTCATATATAACAAATAGAAAGAAAGGTGCTAAGACTAGCGAACCAGAATGTTTTTATCTTTACCCTGATATTTTTCCCAACGAACATTGGAAAAAACCAGATCCAGTTTATGGCTGGATACCAAAGCAAAAGGCTCGATGACTAACGCAAATAATTCGTGGGGCAATCGGTGTAAACCAAAATTAGTTAGCACTTCAGGGAATAAATCCAGGCTGATGGAAATTGTTTTCCAACCTGTGCCTGTTATGGATTTAAATTGCTCTGTGATATCCACTTCAGTATTACACGAAGGGCCGCAACCTATGCGCACCATCACCTGACCTTCAGGTGCATGGTTGATTTTGACATCAAATACCAATGCAGAAGCGGATTCATAATAATCACTTAACACCTGACGATTGTGTGTTGAGAGCGCCACTATTCCCAGCCCTTCCCCATTCCATTGCACTCGTCTTGCATCTTCCTGTACATCGCGATC
>CAZICR010000238.1:0-5445 GCA_964537795.1 uncultured Cellvibrionaceae bacterium
AAGCAACTTGCGGTTGATTGGAAAAACGGTAGCGCCTGCCCTGCGCATCAGTAGTATTAGGCGTCCAATCAGGATCAACATTTTCCAGCCAACCATAAGGTCCGTAATCAATCGTTAAACCTAAAATTGACATATTGTCAGTATTCATTACTCCATGTACAAAACCAACACGCATCCAATGTGCGATCATCACTGCGGTTGCTTTACACACCTGAATAAAAAATTGTAGATAAATTTCCTGATCTATTTTTTGAGAAGTGTTCACAAGTAAATGTGAAAAATGATGGCGAATTGTTGTATCTGTTAATTGTTTCAATAGATTAATATCTTGTCGAGCTGACAGTATTTCGAAATGTCCAAAGCGCGTAAAACTGGGAGCAACTCGACAAACCACGGCGCCCGGTTCCATTTTTGGATTACCATCATAAAACATATCGCGACGAACCTGTTCACCGGTTGCCACCAAACTTAATGCACGTGTTGTAGGCACACCCAAATGAAACATAGCTTCACTGCACAAAAATTCGCGCACCGATGAACGTAGCACGGCAAAACCATCAGCAGTTCGTGAATAAGGTGTCGGACCCGCACCTTTTAATTGCAAGGTCCAATATTCGTTGTGATTATTTTTCACTTCACCTAAGTTAATTGCACGACCATCACCCAACTGCCCCGCCCAATTACCAAATTGGTGACCACCGTAACAAGTTGCATGTGCATCCATGCCCGGCAATAATTGGCTACCTGAAAAAATTTCAGCGAATTCAGGTTGCTTAAATTCAGTAGGAGATAAATCCAGTAATGCGGCTACATCTTCAGCAGCTGCAATTAACTCTGGATTAGAGAATACTTTAGGTTTTACGCGGGAATAAAGCGCTTGAAATACTTGTCGTGGATAATTTTCCGGATTGGGATCTACAGGAAGATCCCGCAGAAAACGATTATCAAAATTTAACCCTGATAATTTATTCAAAAGGAAAACCCCGTAGGTTGGGCAGCAAAGGTTTTATTTAACACCTAACAACTCAATCTTGTAACCATCCGGGTCTTCAACAAATGCCAGAATAGTTGTGCCGTGCATCATAGGCCCGGGTTCACGCACGATTTTTCCACCAGCGACCCGAATTTTATCGCAAGTTTGATAAACATCTTCACATCCAATCGCAATATGACCATAACCTTTTCCCAAATCGTAAGACTCAACTCCATAGTTGTAAGTTAATTCAATTGCTGTGTGTGATGATTCTTCGCCATAACCAATAAATGCCAAGGTAAATTTCCCGTCCGGATAATCCTGTTGCCGCAATAATTTCATACCTAAAATATTGGTATAAAAATCAATCGATTTTTGTAAATTACCAACGCGCAACATAGTATGTAAAATTCTCATGAATCCACCACTACTCAACTTTTGAATTTGGATCATTGACTAAAATTTTTGGTAAGCACCAATGGTCAACTGATAATCATCAGCACCTTTTTTAGATGAAGTAGGTACAGCAAAATCAACATGTACCACATTGCCTATACGCACTTTGGTTGGACTGAAACGCAAACCAAAACCCACATTGCTTAACAATAAACTTTTTCCATATTGATCAACTCCCCAAGCTTTACCTGTATCAAAAAAGACAACTGCGCCCAAACGGGAAAGATTGAAAATATGCACATTGGAAAAATAACGACGTTCAATCGTTAGCAGATAACGTTCATTGCCCCGTTGAAAATCAGCAGGATATCCCCGCAGACCTGTAATATCTCCCACTGTGAGTTCTTCGTATTGCGCCAAATCCTGGCCAATATGATATTGAACACCTAAAAACCATCGACTTTTATCACTCAAAAAATAATGATAGGCAGTGGTAACACCCAACACACCACTATCTGTGTAGATATCTTTAGTGTGATAACGCCCATCAAGACTGATTGAAATTTCCAGAATATGTTTATCGCTTACATCAGTTGTGTGTTGATAGATACCGATGTAACGCAAAACATCATCAGGATTGTCAAAACTTCTACCACCGTAACCCAGGCGAAAAGCCAAATTATTTCCTAAAGCAATATCTTCCGGGCGCTGGATTTGATTAATATTTTTATAAATACCAAAGTGGTTTTCCAAATATTGAAACTCAACCCATGGATAAATGGCTTTGCGATCATGAGGAATGGCTTGCAGGGTATCACCATTCTCAAAAAAGCTGTCTTCTTCCTGCGACACGCCAAGCAACAGACGCCGCGTGAAATCATTATTGACTTCTGTTGCCACCCCGTAATAAGCGCGCTTTTTAATGCTCTGATGAATAAAAGAGTTAATTTGTTCATCTTGAAAACGAATCATATCATCTTGCGTAAAATCTTCTGTATAAATACCAGCAGCCCAAGGGGTATCCAATGAGTAAAAGGGATGCGATATATCAAGAATAGTATTTTCCCCGTCGCTGGTATCAGCGTAGTTAATTTTGGCAGCAATTTGCGAATTAAAAATATGTGGGTTGCTGAATTCATAACGAATTAAATTACGTTGACTATTTTCTTCATAACCTACAGTAAAGCTATTACCTGTTCCCAAAATATTGCCGTCGGCTATGGCAAAACCAGATTTGGTTCCTTCCGATTCTTTACTCAAGGAAAATTGTGGCTCAAGGGACCAGGAATCCTGCGTCACTACCAACAAATCAACTGCATTTACACAAATCGTTAGAGGGGCAATATAGGCGTTGGAAAGATAACTGCGCGTCCTTAATATGCGTTCCGATTCCTGAATATGTTTGCGCTCCAGCAAATCACCTTCCTTAAATAATAACTGCGCGCCTATAACTTTAGGACGAGTGTTGATATGTAATTTATTAACGAAACGATAGAGCCTGTTATTTTCGTCAGGGTCTGACTCATCAAACACGGGAATGGTTTTGTATTGAATATGGCGAATAGATTTTCCTTCCAAGCCCTTAAATAAATCGTTATCAATACGGGATTTTCTTACTTCAGATATTTTTTGAATGCTGCCCTCAAAAGGCTTACAGCTGGGATCTATTTCCGATTTGATTTCTTCATCAGCCAAGCAACACACTGGTATCAAACAAAAAATAATAGTTCCTGACAAACGACGCATATAGGGTTCCAGTATCAAGTACCACGGAAGTCTAGCTGAAAAATAAATAGGCGCTTAGTGATGCTTATCATGTGGGTTCGAATCCTGATGCATCTGATGGTGATGGTGGTCATGCGTGTTATGTTGGTCGCCGGAATGTGAATGCATGCTTGTCCCAAATAAAGTCCACAAACCGAACAACATGATCACCAGAGCAAATGACCAACGCAACTGTTTGCGCTGCAACCAGCCAGTCAGGGTTTGTGCAAACACGCCCGACAACAACACCATGGGCAAAGTTCCCACTCCAAAGGCCAACATCACCATACCTGAATTCATTGCCTGGCCCTGTGCCATAGCGAACATTAAAGCGGAATAAACAAGACCACAAGGCAACCACCCCCAAATCATGCCCAATGCAAAAGCTTTTGTGACTGAATTGACTGGCATTAATTTTTTACTGAGCGGCTGCAAATAGACCCAAAGATAACGCCCTGCACTTTCCAAATAGGTAAGACCTCGCCACCAATCTGCAAGATAAAGTCCCATGGCAATTAATAACAATCCCGCGATCCACCTCAAAATGACCTGACCGCCCCAGTTAGTCAACTCCTGTGCAAATCGACCCAATAAAACACCGATCAATGCATAACTGAAAATGCGCGCGAAATTGTAACCCAGCAGGATCATCCATCGTTTGCTTTTGGCTTCTGCTGGTATTGCCATACTTAGCGCGCCCATAATGCCACCGCACATACCCACGCAATGTGCACTGCTTAATAAACCTAAAAAAAATGCGGCGCTGATAGATGCTAAATCAAAAGTCATACAGAAGAATTCTTATCTTGGGGTTTTTGATCGGAATCAGAAGCAGGTGTTTTTTTAGCAGACTCATCAAACAAAATGCGATGCGCTTCAGTATCCAAATTATCGTATTGGCCATTATTAATGGCCCAAAATAATACCTTCACTGCAATAGCAATAAAAATCAGTGCGACCGGTACTAAAAAATAAAGACTTTCCACAGAGCAACCTTTCCACACATTATTCAGGGACAAAATTTTACGCTTTCGAACAATAAACAGCCAAATCAATTTTAGCGAGTTAATCGCAAAGCATTAAAAATCACAATCAGGGAGCTCAGGGTCATACCTATAGCAGCCAACCAGGGAGGCACCCAACCAGCTGCAGCCAAAGGTAATGCCAGTAAATTGTAGATCAGGGAATAACGTAAATTTTGTTTCATAATTTTTTGCGCGTCACATGCAACTGCCAATGCCTGTGTGATTACCCGCAAATGATTATTTAACAACAAGGCATCAGCACGCGTTTGTGCCAAATCAGAAGCCGCAGCCATGGCAACTGATACATCAGCACCGGACAAGACTGGAATATCGTTAATACCATCACCCAACATCAATACTTTATCACCATCCGCCTGACGTTTTTTCAACTGCGACAATTTGTCTTCCGGTTTAGCCTCTGCCATCCATTGTTGAATACCTAACTCATTGGCAACCCTGCTCACAACTGCTGAGTGATCACCACTGATTAATTCAACGGCTATATTCTGTTTCAATAAATCCTGTATCAATTGTTTGGCGTCAGGTCGTATTTCATCTTGCAGTCCTATCCAGGCAATATCTTCTTGCTGATTGGATAATAACAACCAGGTATGTTGATCATCCGGAAGATCCAACGGATCTGTACCTGATTTTGCAAATTCCATTCGCCCCAAACGAAAATATTTTTTCTGTGTTTTGAATAAATCCGTTTGTGTAAACGCTTGTTGATTTTCATCCTCCATTTCAACAGCAGCTTCTACACCTTCTGCCGTAACTTGTTGTGCATTAATAGCGATATATTTTCCTGACCAGGAATGAAATGCTGTCGCCAAAGGGTGATTGGAATTTTGTTCCAATGCGGCTGCTATAGATAAGACAGTTTCGCGCGATGCCAAAGGATGGGATTCATTTACCAGCAATCTAACCTGATTCACCGCAAACTGCCCTTGAGTCAAGGTACCGGTTTTGTCAAAAATAACGCGATTAATTTTTGTCAGGGTTTCAACAACATGACCGCGAGTCACTAAAAAACCTCGCTTACGCAAATTCGCTGTTGCTGCCGACAATGCAGCAGGAATGGAAAGTGACAAAGCACAAGGACAGGTGACCACCAATACCGAAAGCGTAATCCAAAAAGCGCGTTCGGGTTGATACCACAACCAAAAGCCCATCACCAGCACACAAAAAATTAGTAATCGCGCAATAAAAAATCGTGCAATTCTGTCAGCCATCACCAATTGATTGGGTTTGTCTTCCGCCGCTTGTGCAGCCAATTTCTCAATGGCT
>CAZICR010000239.1:0-5427 GCA_964537795.1 uncultured Cellvibrionaceae bacterium
ATGAACCCCAGCATCACAGTCATCACCCTCACCGTCGAAAGTTTACAACGCTCCCTGAATTTTTATCGCGATGGTTTAGGTTTAAAAACCGATGGCATAGTCGGTGAAAAATATGAGATTGGTGCGGTAGTTTTTATTCCCATGCAACCTGGTTTGCAATTAGCTTTGTGGCCACGCAGCAGTCTTGCGAAAGATACTGGTTTGCCGATTACACCGCACTGCGCCACTCAAACATTAATTAGTCACAATGTTCGAGTTAAAGAAGCAGTCAATGAAGTGATGGAGCAAGCTCGAGCTGCGGGTGCAAACATTGTTAAAGAAGCACAAGACACGTTCTGGGGCGGCTACGCCGGATATTTTCAAGATCCCGATCAACATTTATGGGAAATTGTTTTTAATCCAAAACTTTTACCGCAATAATAAACTCTCTTATTCCCTCTCCCTCTGGGAGAGGGTTAGGGTGAGGGCTTTAAAAAATTTTAAACATTAAGCGAAAACATTATGACCGATCAATTACCACCCTGCCCCAAATGCAATTCTGTTTACACTTATCAGGACGGAGATCAATTCATTTGTCCTGAATGTGGATATGAATGGTCTGCCAATGCAGCAACAGAATCTGAAGACAAATTAATCGTGCGTGATGCCAATGGTAATTTACTAGCCGATGGCGATCATGTAACACTAATAAAAGATTTAAAAGTCAAAGGTTCATCATCCGTTTTAAAAGTCGGAACCAAAATTAAAATTAATCGTTTGGTCGATGGCGATCATGATATTGATTGCAAAATCGAAGGCTTCGGCGCCATGATGCTGAAATCGGAATTTGTAAAGAAAGCTTAAATTTAAATTGAAAATCTGAAATCTATGAGCGAATCACTGCAACAACTTTTCGATACACTTCCGCAAGTTGGCCAAGTGCGCTGGATTGGTATTCGACCTGCGCGCATTGTTTATGTGAGTGGAAAAACTGAAGCGGCGGAATTAAAAATTGTTGATCAAGTAGAAGCCATTGCCGGTAAAGGACTAGTGGGTGATCGTTACGCCAGTAAAAATGGCAAACGCCAAGTGACATTAATTCAATGGGAGCATTTAGCGGCAATCGCTTCAATGTTGCATCGCGATTCTGTTTCACCTGAATTATTACGCCGCAATATTGCCATCAGTGGAATTAATTTATTGGCGCTGAAGAATAAAAAATTCAAACTCGGTACTGCCACTCTCGAATACACAGGTTTATGCGAACCCTGCTCCGCAATCGAAAACACCTTTGGCCCCGGCGGCTACAATGCCGTTCGCGGCCACGGTGGAATTACTTGTCGGATTGTTGAATCAGGATTGATTGGTTTGGAGGATGAGTTGGTTGTGCTTAATATTTAATTCGTAGGTACTCCCGCTCTCATGTGTGTGCGGGCAGGCGTTTTAAGTGGAGTGATTTATATCAACTAAATGGATTGAATGTCCGTGCGCCTGTGGTCTTAAAGTCGTCGACATTTCGTGTCACAACACATAAATCATAAACCAGTGCAGTTGCGGCTATTTGTTTATCTAATGCATTTTCATGATGAGGAACTCGCAGCTTGCCCCAGACTTGAGCATCGACGCAGGTAAAATCCAGAATATTTTCTTTATAGTTTTCAATTAACGAATTTAACCAATCCTCCAACAGATTGGCTTGCTTGGCATCACCTCGATAACGAATAAGCTCAACACCTCGCCTTAACTCACCAATAGTGATTACACTTAAATAAACCTCCCTGCCTTCTTTTTTTATTCGCTCAAAAAAAGCCTTCACCCCAGCGTTGGTTTTATTTTTCTTTCGCAATTCACTTATCACATTGGTATCAATTAAATACATCATTAACGCCCTTATCTTGAATCCTTTCAAAATCGGAATCCATTCCAACATTCGGAATGGCCAATAACACTTCAGCAAGCAGTCTCTTTTTCGGTTTTAACAAAGCCTCTTCCAAAATCCTTCTGTGTTCTGCCTCAGCGCTGATCCCATCCATACCCGCACGAGCCTTTAAGGCTCTTACAACTTCCTCATCCACATTGCGAACCATTAAGTTTGCCATAGCTGCCTCATCTCACATTTGAACCAGCCAAATGATAGCATTGCTAGCACACTATGCAAGCATTGATAGATCGCAGACTATTTCTCAAATCACTTGACTCAGTTCACTTACCTCACTATTATTTAGATAAATATCTAATTACATGAATATCAAAATATGCTGAGTATCAACAATACCTTTAAAGCACTTTCAGACCCTACGCGTCGGGAAATTTTGAATTTATTAAAATCTGGAGAAATGACGGCGGGTGATATTGCCGATCAATTTGAGATGACGAAACCAACTCTTTCACATCACTTTACGATTTTAAAGGAAGCCGATTTGATTTATAGCCGTAAAGAAGCACAAACCATTTGGTATTCATTAAACACCAGCGTACTCGATGATTTAGTGCGCTGGGCAATTGATTTATCAGACTCTGAGAGGAAGAAAAAATGAGTAGAAAGTATTTCCTATTTAATTTATGTGTGGTTTTATTATCCTTTGCCTTTTCTTTTTTAGCTTCATATTTACTTCCAGAGAAGATTGCAATTCATTGGAATTATTTAGGGCAGGCAGACGATTTCGCCTCTACAATCCCCGCGGTTTTTTTGATCCCTGGATTAATGGCTTCTTTACTGGTGATCATGCAACTAATCACCATGTATAAAGCTGAACAAAATAAAATCGTTCAGTTCATCGAAACCTATTCTTACATTTGCAGTATCAAGCTGGTGTTCTTTGCTTACGTTAATGTAGTTTTAGTCAGCGCCAATCTTATACAAAATTTTGATCTGCTAAATTATTTAATTATCGCTGTCGCCATTATTTTTCTATTAATTGGAAATGTCATGCCGAAAATTCGTATTAATTCAGTATTGGGTATTCGCACCCCATGGACATTAAACAATGAAAACGTATGGTTTCACACACATAGGTTCGCGGGAAGATTATTTATTGCAACATCTCTACTGATTTTAATAGTCACTTTTTTAGGCTTCAGCAGAGTTTTCACTGTATCTCTATTTTTTGCAAGTCTATTAGTTCCTGTGATTTATTCTTATTGTATTAAAAATAGCTTCAAAAACAGTTATAACTGATAATTGAAACCGTCTTATGCAACCCATTATTATTAAAACTTTATCTACCAAGGATATTTTATGAAAATTTTTTTTATTCCATTGCTTACCATCATACTCTCTGCACCTTTAGTTCAGGCCATGGATTACACAGTAACAGTTAAAGGGGGCTGGGGGGAAAGTCGACTTAACCGGGATTTCACGCTCAATAACGACACTTTTTCTGATGAAGGACATACATTGGCTAGCGGTGCCGGTCTGGCATTTGACAACAATATAGTGACCGGATTGGAGTTTTCGACTTTTGATTCAGATAGTTTTTTTGGCGCTCATGACAGAATCGATTTTTCAGAATTCAAGTGGTATCTGGGCTACCGATTTGATATCGCACCCCATTTTCGCATAACTCCGGCGGCAGGTATTTCCCGTTGGACGTTGAGAGCAAAAGATGGGGCTACAGACTTTGATGAAGAATTACGCACAGGAACTTATCGTGACAATGACGCCTTTGCCCAACTCAATATTGAATTTCCAATTAACTCATTAATCACAGTTGTGTCTTCACTCAACTATACAAAGTATGAATTTGGTGTGATTCGATCAGCACAAGCAGGCGTCATCTTTCAATTTTAGTTGTTACTCAGTATAGATCCCCTGACTACGTAAATAATCATCATAGTTACCGTGGAAATCGATTAAACCTGAAGGTTGCATATCGATAATCCGGGTAGCTAAAGATGAAACGAATTCACGGTCGTGGCTGACAAATACAATTGTTCCAGGATAATTTTCCAGTGCAAGATTGAGCGCTTCGATGGATTCCATATCCAAATGGTTGGTGGGTTCATCCAATAACATCACGTTCGGATTAATCAAACTGAATTTACCAAACAACATGCGGGCTTTTTCGCCACCCGATAAGACTTTCAGTTTCTTTTTCACATCATCATTTGAAAACAACATACGGCCCAAAGCGCCGCGAACTAATTGCTCATCACCTTTAGTCCATTGTTTCATCCAATCAAATAAATTAGTGTCTTCAACAAACTCATGTGAATGATCCTGTGCAAAATAAGCAACTTCTGCTTGCTCTGCCCATTTCACCGAACCTGAATCAGGTTGCAAGTCGCCATACAAACAACGCAACAATGTGGTTTTACCTGCGCCGTTGGGGCCGATGATCGCAATACGCTCACCCGCTTCGATTTGTAAACTCAGCTTGGAAAATAAAACACGATCAAAACCTTTTGTGACTTGATCCAAAGTCACTGCTTGACGATGCAATTTTTTGTTTTGCGTAAAACGAATATAAGGGCTAACACGACTGGAAGGCTTCACATCATCCAGTTGAATTTTTTCAATTTGACGTGCGCGAGATGTCGCTTGTTTTGCTTTGGATGCGTTGGCCGAAAAACGACTGACGAAAGTTTGCAGCTCAACAATCTGTGCTTTCTTTTTTGCGTTTTCGCTCAATAATTTTTCACGCGCCTGGGTTGAGGCCATCATGTAATCATCATAATTGCCAGGATACACACGCAACTCACCGTAATCCAAATCGGCCATGTGTGTGCAAACCGCATTTAAAAAGTGACGATCATGCGAAATAATAATGATGGTGGAATTTCGCTGATTCAAAACACCTTCAAGCCAACGAATGGTATTGATATCCAAATTGTTTGTCGGTTCATCCAACAATAAAACATCCGGATCAGAAAACAGTGCTTGCGCCAACAACACACGCAATTTCCAACCTGGCGCGACTGCGCTCATTAAACCTGTGTGTTGTTCAATAGGAATATCCAATCCTAACAACAATTCACCTGCACGCGCTTCAGCGGTATAACCATCCATTTCCGCAAACGCGACTTCCAATTCCGCAACTTTCATTCCGTCGTCTTCACTCATTTCGGGCAAGCTGTAAATGCGATCACGCTCAGCCTTCACCTTCCACAATTCGACATGCCCCATAATCACCGTATCCAGCACAGTGAATTCCTCATAAGCAAACTGATCCTGCTTCAATTTCCCCAATCGCATATTGGGTTCAAGCATGACCTGCCCCGCCGTGGCATCGAGATCACCACCGAGGATTTTCATAAAAGTGGATTTACCGCAACCATTAGCCCCAATCAATCCATAGCGGTTGGAGTTGTTAAATTTGACGGAGACATTTTCAAACAGCGGCTTGGCACCAAATTGCATGGTGATATTAGCAGTGGAGATCACAATAACTACCCGGATAAAAAAGTGGGCATTCTACTGTTTTACCGCCTGTTAAGCACGGAATTTCG
>CAZICR010000240.1:0-5426 GCA_964537795.1 uncultured Cellvibrionaceae bacterium
CTCGGCAACTGCTCCTGCGTTGCTCTACCTTCTGCATCCATGCAGTCGTTGCCAGGGGAGGGAACTGGCTCCTCCCCCTGGCAAGGGGAGGTTGGGAGGGGTCATGCTTCTAATAAAAAACTTAAAAAACACAACAGGTAAAAATAATGAAAAAATTAAAAATATTACTCTCGATACTGATCACCGTTTTTTCAATTAATGCTTTCTCATCCGCGGAAAACTTTGTAAAAGTCGATGGTCTCCAGTTTAAAAAATCTGGCAAACCTTATTACATCGCCGGTACCAATATGTGGTATGCCGCTTATTTAGGTGCGCCTAATGAAGTGGGTGACAGAAAGCGACTTGTAAAAGAACTGGATAAATTAAGAAAGATCGGCATTAATAATTTGCGGGTGTTAGCTGTTTCGGAAAAAAGCGATATCAATTCTGCAGTAAAACCTGCAACCACTAATGGTTTTGGCAGCTACGACGAAAACCTGTTTATTGGATTGGATTTTTTATTGGTTGAACTCGCCAAGCGTGATATGACGGTTGTGCTTTATCTGAATAATTATTGGCAGTGGTCTGGCGGTATGTCGCAATACATGAGTTGGGTTGATGGCAAGCCTATGCAAGACCCCAATGTAACCAAAGATTGGGAAGCATTTATGGCGCGATCTGCGAGCTTTTATAAAAGTGAAAAAGCCCAGGCAGAATACCGCAAAACTATTTCCAAATTAATTAACCGGACTAACACTATTAATGGCAAGGCCTATAAAGATGATCCGGTAATTATGTCATGGCAATTAGCTAATGAACCTCGTCCGGGTAACGATAAAGCCTCCGTAGAGGACAAAAAAATCTATGTAAGCTGGATTAAAGACACCGCCGATTTTATTCGCAGTCAGGATGCCAAACATTTGATTTCAACGGGCAGCGAAGGACTCTGGGGTTCTGTTCGTGATCAACAATTATTTATCGATGCGCACAGTTTGCCGAATGTGGATTATTTGACTTATCACATGTGGATTCGCAACTGGAGTTGGTTCAATCAATTTAAACCGGAAGAGACTTGGGATTCTGCCTGGCAAAAAGCTCAGGATTATGTGAACACTCATATCGATTGGGCAAATCAAATGAAGAAGCCTATAGTTTTAGAAGAATTTGGATTGGATCGTGACATGGGTTCTTTTGATATCAAAGCGACCACTCAATACCGTGATACTTTTTATCAAAAAGTGTTTGACATAATTAATCAGCGCGCCGAAAAGGGCGAAGCCATAGCGGGATATAATTTTTGGGCCTGGAATGGTGCGGCGCGTACTCAACGCCCAAATTATTGGTGGCAGCAAGGCGATGATTTCATGGGTGACCCACCGCAAGAAGAGCAGGGTATGTATGGTGTGTTTGATTCGGATAAATCCACTATCAAAATCATTCAGAAATCTAATAGGCGTTTGCATAAATTGATGAAACAATAATCCTAGGTTGGAAGAGCGAAGCGACTTCCGACTTTTGATTTCGGCCATCGAACAACTTGTTGTCGGATTGTCGGATTGTCGGAAGTCGCTGCGCTCTTCCAACCTACACCAAAAGCTGCAATTCAATTGCAGTTTTTTTATAAATAAAATAATTTGTAATATTAATAATTTTTTATCGAGGGTTTTATGAGAAAACATAATCTATTTTATGCTGTGGGTGTTTTGCTGATGTTGTTTGCGAGCAATCTATACGCACAAAAATTTGATCAACTGGGTAAAACACCGCAGATGGGTTGGAACAGTTGGAATACCTTTGCCTGTAATGTTGATGAAAAAATGATTCGCGAAATGGCTGATGCTATGGTCACATCCGGAATGAAAGATGCCGGTTATGTTTACATCAATATCGATGACTGCTGGCATGGGCAGCGCGATGAAAAAGGTTTTATCCATCCGGATAAAAAGAGTTTTCCATCGGGTATGAAAGCACTTGCCGATTATGTTCACGCAAAAGGATTAAAAATTGGTATTTATTCCGATGCGGGCAATAAAACTTGCGCCGGTCGCCCTGGCAGTCGCGGTCATGAATATCAGGACGCGATCACTTACGCTAGCTGGGGAATTGATTACGTGAAATACGATTGGTGTGATACACAGGACATCAATCCCAAATCAGCCTACGCCACTATGCGTGATGCAATCTATAAAGCCGGACGGCCGATGTTATTCAGCATTTGTGAGTGGGGTGATAATAAGCCTTGGGAGTGGGCAACTGATGTTGGTCATTCATGGCGCACCACAGGTGATATTTATCCTTGCTGGAGTTGCGAACATAATCATGGTTCATGGTCATCATGGGGTGTATTGCCGATTCTGGATAAACAAGCAGGTTTACGCAAATACGCAGGGCCAGGTCACTGGAATGATATGGATATGATGGAAGTCGGCAACGGCATGACCGAAGAAGAAGACCGCGCGCATTTTTCTTTATGGGCAATCATGGCATCTCCGTTAATTGCCGGAAATGATTTGCGCAGCATGTCAGAAACCACCAAAAAAATTCTCACCAACAAAGAGATGATTGCAATCAATCAGGACAAGCTTGGCATTCAAGCCATGAAGTGGATTGATGAGGGCGATATAGAAATTTTTGTCAAACCTCTCGAAAAAGGCGATTACGCTTTCCTGTTTTTAAATCGCGCTGACACTGCAGCAAAATATCAACTGAAATGGAAAGAACATTACATGAAGGACGATATCAGCAAACATGAAATTTGGTTTGATAAGCAGGTGTATCAATGGCGAGATATCTGGAATGGTGAAAAAGGTTCAACCGCTGACACATTAAATCTTGATGTTCCCGCACACGGTGTCAGGGTTATGCGTATGACACCGAAGTAACTAAATTTTGTTTGAATAACCCGGCAATGCCGGGTTTTTTTATTTAAATGTTTTTATATAAATATTTTCAAAATAAATCTGCGGTCATTACTGCGAAGGTAGGAATCCAATGACCTATCGCACAAATACAATGACAAATCTGGCTAAATAAACATGATTCGCGCAACAGTTTCATGAATAAAAAATTTGAAAAACTTTTCAGATAGCTGGTCTATAGTTGTATTTCATAAATAGTGCAGGTGATAACTCACGAGTTTCGGGGATTTTCAGTTGATGCGTGAAGTTGAGTAAGCTGGCGAATGTAATCGTTATCATTTTGCGGGGTGTTTTATGTAACACGATTACCCCTAACGAATTGATTTAATTGGATATTTTTCTAAATTTGGGCTTGAATCTTGTTTCAACACTGGGTAGGATTGCACACTAAAGGCTCATTAGAAGCCAACCCTTCATCGGCAGTAAAAGTAATGACTCTAATGGTGATGTAATGAGCGAATCTACTTTTATGGCTGATTACCATAATCATCCTGCCTTAAAAAATTATTTCACTTCATTCAAAAAATTGAATGTTTTCAAGCTGATGGTCTGCCTGACTATTTATTGGGTTTGAAAATTTACACGACAAAAAATGGAAACCAATGTTTATGCGTAAACCTATAGTAATCGCTAACTGGAAATTAAATGGTGGTTTGGATTTAATTTGTACATCTGTGGCTTCGTTTATCGGTAAGCACTACGCTGCGCAAATTGCCATCTGTCCTCCCTATTTATACATGCGTGACATGATGACATTTTTGCAATTTTCGGATTTGCAAATTGGCAGCCAAAACGTAAGCCGTTATGAATCGGGTGCTTATACGGGCGAAACCTCGGCGCAAATGTTGAAGCAGGCGGGTTGTTCTTTATGTTTGATTGGGCATTCGGAACGTCGTGCTATGTTTGCGGAAAATAACGAGGGATGCCACATCAAAGTCCAGACTGCCCTGAATCATGAACTGATGCCTGTTTTGTGTGTTGGTGAAAATCAACAACAAAGAGAGTTGGGTATCACCGAACAAGTATTACGCGAACAACTTTACGGTGGACTGGAAGGAATTGATCTACGCAAATCGGTAAATGGTGATTTGTGTGTCGCCTATGAACCTGTATGGGCAATAGGTACAGGTCTTGCTGCAACACCGCAGATTGCGCAGGAAATACATGAATTTATTCGCGGTGAATTGGTTAATATTTTTGATCAGGAGATCGCACAAAAAATTCGTATTCTCTACGGCGGTAGTGTTAATAAAACCAACGCTGTTGAGTTGCTGGGACAAAAGGATGTAGATGGCTTGCTGGTGGGGGGGGCGAGCCTTGATCCGGGACACTTTTTAGCAATTTGTGAGCAGGCATCCGATATTCAAAAAAATTAAAAAAAATTAACAACGGAAATCAGCAAAGATTAAAACGGTCGTCAGTTATCAACTTCAAAAGTGAGAGTCGAGATGAACACATACACCAGAACTATAGCGCCCGGAGTTGCAACAGGAGTTGCTGTAAAAAATTTATTTGCTGCTGCCAAAGCGGGTGGTTACGCTTATCCGGCAGTTAATGTTTTTAACACTAATAGTATTAACGCTACTCTTGAAGCCGCTCGCAAAGTGAATTCACCGGTTATTGTGCAGTTGTCACAGGGCGGATCGGCCTTTTTTATGGGCAAGGGTTTGTCCTTGGAAGGATTAAAGTCGTCAATTAAAGGATCTATTGCCGCTGCGCAATATGTACATCTGGTAGCAGAAGATTATGGTGTTCCGGTTATTTTGCACACGGATCACGCAGCTAAAAAACTATTGCCCTGGATAGATGGATTATTAACTGCCAGTGAAGAATTTATGGCGGTGTCAGGCAAGCCATTATTCAGTTCACATATGATTGATCTTTCGGAAGAATCGTTGGAAGAAAATATCGAAATATCGGAACACTATTTGCGACGTATGCAAAAGATGGGCATTACTCTGGAAATTGAATTGGGTTGTACCGGCGGCGAAGAAGACGGTGTTGATAACAGTTCGTTGGACAACTCCGCACTTTATACCCAGCCGGAAGATGTCGCCTATGCCTATGAAAAATTAAGTGCAATCAGCAATAATTTCACTATAGCGGCCTCGTTTGGAAATGTTCACGGTGTTTACAAACCCGGAAATGTCAAACTTACACCCAAGATACTGAAAAATTCGCAAGAATACGTTTCGAAAAAATATTCCTTGCCTGCCAATTCTTTGGATTTTGTTTTTCATGGCGGATCAGGATCAGAGCCTGGGGAAATAGCCGAATCTATTGCCTATGGCGTAGTAAAAATGAATATAGATACCGATACCCAATGGGCTTTCTGGGAAGGTACATTGAATTTTTACAAAAATAAATCCGGCTATTTGCAAGGCCAAATTGGTAATCCAGATGGCGAAGATAAACCTAACAAAAAGTTTTACGATCCGCGTGTGTGGTTGCGCCAAAGTGAAGAACAAATGGTCAAGCGTTTGGAAAAAACCTTTGCTGATTTAAATTGTATTAATCGTTACAGGTAAT
>CAZICR010000241.1:0-2048 GCA_964537795.1 uncultured Cellvibrionaceae bacterium
AATAGGGCAAATTGCGCAGGCTGGATATTAAAAACATCCATCAATTGTGATGATAGCGGCATCATGATCATGAAGTCGACTATCGAAATAAATTGCAAAATCATCAGAGTATAAAGTAGGAGTTTTTCTGCTCTTGGTGAAAGAGGGTTTTGCATTAAGTCATCCTGCATAAAAATTAGGTAGTCTCAAACCTATAGAGCCTGTAACGCACTTGCCCTGCCATTTTGTCTCTGTGCAAAGACCAATTTTGAGGAGCTTGCCAGATGGATTCTTTTGGCGTTTCAACATAAATCAGGGCATCGGCTGCCAACCATTGCGATTGATTGAGCAATTGAACTACCGGTTGCCAAAGTTCCCCAGCAAAAGGTGGATCAATAAAAACCAGATTGTAAGGAGCATCAGAATTGGCTTGTTGTAAAAATTGTAAAGAATCTGTACAAACGACTCTGGCATTATCGGCCGGTAAGGTTTTCAGGTGGTTCATCAAATTGGAGGCTACCAAGGGGTATTTTTCTATCAATACCGCCAACACCGCCCCTCGTGACAAAGCCTCCAATCCCAATGCACCTGAACCGGCAAACAGATCCAGCACTCGAGCTCCTAGAATATCAGGTGCCAACCAATTGAATAAGGTTTCGCGGATTCGGTCACCTGTTGGCCTTAATCCTTCGATTTCCGGGAAAGTTAATTTCCGTCCACGCCATTGACCACCGATAATGCGTAATTGCGACATTCTAGCGGCAGGTGATTTTGAACGGGGTTTGGACAAGGCAATTACTCAATCAGCAAACAAGAAGTGGTAGCATAGCGACTTGTTTATCATTTTACGATTTTCTGACATTTCCAGACGAACATTATGGTTTTTAATATTTTTAAAAAATCCGGGACAGACAAAAAAATAACGGGCTCTGATGAGAGTTCACCTGATATCCCCAACTCACCCCCGGCTGCAACCAGCCAGCAAAAGCCCAGTGAAAAATTAGGATTTTTCGCGCGCATCAAACAAGGCTTAACGCGTACCAGCAGTCAGTTTGCGGAGGGTTTAGGCAATTTATTTTTAGGTCGCAAAACGATTGATGACGACCTGTTCGAAGAATTGGAAACACAATTACTGGTTGCCGATGTCGGGATGGATGCGACTAACGCTATTATCGAATCACTTACTGCAAAGGTCGCCCGTAAACAATTGGCGGATGGCGACGCTTTGTATCAAGCTTTGCGAGAAGAATTAACGAATTTATTGCGCCCGGTTGAACAGCCCTTAGTAATAGATCAAAGCAAAAAACCTTTTGTAATTTTAGTCGTGGGCGTAAACGGCGTTGGTAAAACAACGACTATTGGCAAGCTCGCAAAACGTTTTCAAAATGAAGGTAAAAAAGTCTTGTTAGCAGCTGGTGACACTTTTCGGGCAGCGGCTGTTGAACAACTACAAGTTTGGGGCGAACGCAATCAGGTTCAGGTTATTGCACAGCACACAGGCGCTGATTCTGCGTCAGTTATCTTTGATGCCGTACAGGCAGCACAAGCGCGCGGAATTGATGTGATCATTGCTGACACTGCCGGACGTCTACATAATAAAAATCATTTAATGGATGAACTTTCAAAAGTGAAGCGCGTCATGTCTAAATTGGATGTGACGGCGCCACACGAAGTTTTATTGGTGTTGGATGCAGGCACAGGTCAAAACGCATTGAATCAAACCGAACAATTTCGCGATGCCGCTGGTGTTACCGGTTTGGTATTAACCAAATTGGATGGCACTGCAAAAGGCGGTGTTATTTTTGCGCTGTCGAATAAATTTAATCTGCCCATAAGATTTATCGGCGTAGGTGAAAGTATTGATGATTTACAACCCTTTGTTGCGGATGAGTTTGTGAAGGCTTTGTTTGATCGACAATAAATATTGTTTTGTAGGTTGGGGTACAAACCCCAACATGAAATATTCTTTCAAAATCCAATGTTGGGGTTTGCTCCCCAACCTACAAAAATCAGGAAAATAAAACGTGATTGAATTTGAATCCGTCAGCAAACGTTATAGCGATGGCTAC
>CAZICR010000241.1:2148-5409 GCA_964537795.1 uncultured Cellvibrionaceae bacterium
AAAATAAAACGTGATTGAATTTGAATCCGTCAGCAAACGTTATAGCGATGGCTACGATGCTCTGTCGCGAGTTGAGTTTACTGTTACCGCAGGTGAAATGGTTTTTTTAACCGGTCATTCAGGTGCTGGAAAAAGTACACTGATGAAAATGATTTTATTAATGGAACACCCTTCTCGCGGTCGCGTTAAAGTGGACGGACGTTGGCTGGATCAATTGCGCGATGCTCAAATTCCTTATTATCGTCGCAATATAGGCGTAGTTTTTCAAAATCACCAACTGCTGTTTGATCGCAATGTTTACGATAATGTCGCATTACCGTTGCAAGTCGCCGGCTATTCTCAACAGGATATTGGAAAACGCGTTCGTGCAGCCTTGGATAAAGTGGGATTGCTGGATAAAGAGCGCTCCAATCCCAGAACGCTTTCTGGCGGTGAACAACAACGTGTGGGTATTGCGCGCGCGATTGTCAATAAACCTTCACTGATTTTAGCGGATGAACCTACAGGAAATCTGGATCCGGAATTGTCCAATGACATTATGAATTTATTTCGACAGTTCAATGAAGTGGGCACCACAGTGATGATCGCTACCCATGATGTCGAATTATTAAAACGCATGAACAAACGCGTTTTAGGTTTGGTTCATGGCAAATTGGTTCATGATGGAGTTTTATTTTGAAACCTCACCGACCTGCGAATCAACGATCCCAGAAATCCGGCGCTACCCGACGCGACAATGTGCGAAAAGTAGTTTCTGCTGACACTCGCGAATCTATTCGTGCGGAACGTGATTTGCGCGGACAAAGTGCCATTCAAAGTCAACTCACCCGATTTCAAAAACTGGATGCATGGTTCGCACATCATAGTCACTCATCCATCGACAGCTTGTTGCGTTTGCTCGAAACACCTTTACAAAGTTTATTGACCTGGTTGGTTATCGCGATCGCTGTTGCTCTACCTGCAGCATTATTTTTGGTTTTCAGTAATTTGCAATTACTGAGCGACAGTTGGCAGGATTCAAGTCAAATTTCTGTGTTTATGAAAAAAGAAACCAGCGAAGAAGAAGCTCAACGTTTGAGTGCAGATTGGGCAAAACGTATGGACGTTTTGCAAGCCATCTATGTTTCACCTGAAGACGCATTGTCTGAATTTAAAGAGGGTTCGGGATTGGGAGATTTGGTTAACTATCTCGATGAAAATCCTCTACCCAGTGTAGTACTTATCAAACCCAAACTTATTCATAACGATCCGGAAAGCCTTACCAGTTTGCAACAAGCGTTGACGGCCAATCCACAAGTGGCTGATGTTCGTTTGGATTTATTGTGGGTAAAACGTCTGCATCAATTTATTAAAATTGCAGAACGATTTTTGATAGTGCTTTCATGCTTGTTGATCCTGGGTGTTTTTTTAGTAATTGGAAATACCTTGCGAGTCACCATAGAGCAATGCCGTGATGAAATTCTGGTCTCCAAACTAGTGGGGGCGACTGATGCTTATGTCCGGCGCCCTTTTCTGTATATGGGCTTATGGTACGGATTGGTCGGAGGTTTTATTGCCAGCCTTATTTTGGCGACAATTTATGTAGTATTAACGGAACCTGTTCAGCAATTGGCGAATCTATATCAGAGCAGTTTCCAGTTGCAGGGGTTGAATTGGGTCGAAGCGCTACAACTTATGTTGATGTCCGGAGTCGTAGGTCTGATGGGCGCTTGGATAGCAGTCGGACGGCAACTCTATGGAATCCAACCTAAGTGATAAGTGTCAAAGGTCTGACTTTCAAGTCTGGAATTGATAATTGCCTGATGCTACACTCGGGTCATAAATGATTAGGAGGTAATACATGAGCACAAGCACAAGTCTGCAACCTATTGGTGTTTTGGCACCAGGCGCAAACCTGAATGCCTATGTTCAAGCGGTGAGTGCTTTTTCTGTTCTAACGGTTGAAGAAGAACAGCATTTGGCACGTGACTTACAACAAAACGGTAATCTGGATGCTGCCCGTCAATTGGTTATGGCGCACCTTCGTTTTGTGGTTCATATCGCCCGCTCCTACAACGGTTACGGTCTTCCTTTGGGAGATTTAATTCAGGAAGGCAATGTTGGCTTGATGAAAGCGGTTAAACGTTTCGATCCTGACAAAGGCGTTCGTTTGGTTTCTTTTGCAGTACATTGGATCAAAGCAGAAATCCACGAATTCATTTTGCGTAACTGGCGAATTGTCAAAATTGCCACCACCAAGGCACAACGTAAACTTTTCTTCAATCTTCGCGGCGCTAAAAAGCGTTTGGGTTGGTTGAGCAATAACGAAGCCGAGGCTGTCGCTCAGGATCTAGGTGTCGATGTTAAACAGGTTCGCGAAATGGAAGGCCGATTGTCTTCTTACGATGCGGGCTTTGATGCCGGTGAAGACGATGAAGATGACAGCTATGTTGCACCTTCCCATTACCTGGAAGATAACCGATATGATCCGGCTGTACGCCTTGAAGCGTCCAATTGGGAAGAAGCCAATGTTGTCAGCCTTGAGTCTGCTATGGAAAAATTGGATGAGCGCAGCCGTGCCATTTTGCAACGTCGCTGGTTGAATGATGACAAAGCCACTTTGCACGATTTGGCTGCTGAATATGGTGTTTCTGCTGAACGTATCCGCCAGCTGGAAAAAAATGCCATGAATAAAGTCAAAACCATGATGATGCTGACCGCTTAGGTCAACCAATTCCAACCCTAAGCCGCGCCTAGCGCGGCTTTTCTTTTTTGGTCCCAAAATGATTCGATATGCTGCTGTTACTGGTGCCCTCAGTGGCTTTTTAGCTGTTTCCTTGGGCGCCTTCGCTGCTCATGGACTAAAACATCAGTTGTCACCAGATATGCTCGCCATATTTAAAACGGCAACTGATTACCAAATGTTCCACGCCTTGGCGCTGATTTTGGTTGGGTTTATCGGCAAAGAATCTGCGGGAAAATATATAAAGCTGTCGGCATTGGCCTTTATACTGGGCAGCCTGCTTTTTTGTGGCAGCCTTTATATTCTGGCTTTTGGATTCCCAAAAATTATCGGTGTCATCACACCCATTGGTGGTTCTATGTTTTTATTTGGATGGCTGTGTTTGTCCATTCATCTCTGGCCACGAAATAAGTCAAACCCAACGCTATAGGTTCACATGTCTTTAGATTTTATTCCTGCTGATGACTCCTTAGAGAAAGATGCATTTTTAATTAAACCGGAATTCAAACCCAAATCGATCCGCAGTTTTGTGATTCGTG
>CAZICR010000242.1:0-5372 GCA_964537795.1 uncultured Cellvibrionaceae bacterium
TGAAAGATGGAGAAGACTACTACATGACCTTCTCATCCTTTGAGGCCTACCCGGCATTGGTTATCTGGCACTCAAAAGATCTGGTGAATTGGCAACCCATAGGTCCAACACTTAAAAAATATATTGGCAGCATCTGGGCTCCCGAGCTGACCAAACACAATGGTCGTTACTACCTATACATTCCCGCAAAGCTACCCGGCAATAACAACATCTATGTGATTTGGGCGGACAATATTCGCGGCCCTTGGTCTGACCCTATCGCCCTGAATAACGATCGTATAGATCCAGGCCATATTCAAGGAGAAGATGGTAAACGATATTTGTTTTTATCCCATGGCGACAGGGTACAACTCAGCGATGACGGCCTGAGCATTCAGGGAGAAATAGAACATGTTTATGACGGTTGGAATTATCCCGATGAGTGGGACGTTGAAAGTTATGCCCAAGAAGGGCCCAAGATGATGAAACGGGGAGATTATTTCTATATGACTCTTGCACTGGGCGGTACCGCCGGGCCGCCAACAGGTCATATGGTGATTTCGGCTAGGTCCAAATCGATTCATGGCCCCTGGGAAAACTCACCTTACAACCCGATTATCCGCACTAAATCACCGGCTGAAAAATGGTGGTCAAAAGGTCATGCTACTTTGGTGGAAGGCCCTGTCAGTAACGATTGGTACATGATGTATCACGCCTACGAAAACGGGTTCCACACGCTGGGCCGACAAACCATGATGGAACCCATCGAATGGACCAAAGATGGCTGGTTCAAAGCCAAAGGCGTTGATGCAGGCAAACCCATACGTAAACCCAAAGGCGGTAAAGCAGTGCCCCACGGCATGGCACTTTCCGATGATTTTTTGACAAACAAATTCGGCATTCAGTGGAGTTTTTTCCGAGGGGATATCACTGAAAACCAACGAGTGCACTACATCAATGGCTCGTTGGAGTTAACGGCAGAAGGCAGCTCACCCGCCGATAGTTCGCCCCTGACATTTTTGGCAGGGGATCAGGCCTATCAATTCGAAGTGGATATGGATATTGACCCTACCGCGCAAGGCGGCGCACTGTTGTTTTACAATGACAAACTTTATGCAGGTGTCGGCGTTAATAAAGTCGGTTTGGTTTTACACAGGTATGGCATGGATCAGCGTACTACGCCAAAACCACCTGGTATGGCCAATAGATTACGCATTCGGGTTACCAACAATCGGCATATTTTGACGATTCATACCAGCACGGATTTGGGCAAAACCTGGTTGAAATACCCTACTCAAATGGAAGTTTCCGGATACCACCACAATGTCGCTTACGGCTTTATGAGCTTACGTCCGGCGATTTATGCAGCAGGTAAAGGAAAAGTGCGATTTAGCAATTTGAAATATCGTGCATTGCCCTGATTTTTTGCGATGAGGATTTTTCGGGCTGACCGAAAAATCCTCTGGCACCGATAATATCTTCCTTCATGCCCCAAGTCTCAAATACAAAAGATTTACCCGCTGTTGTATTTTCAGACTGCTTTCATCTGCAGAAAAATGTCAGAATGGATCAACAGGATCATTTATTTACAATTATAAAAAATATCTGCAATCACATAGGTCAAAACCAAATCATCACAACAAAGAAATTTGATTCAGCAATCAATTCTGTTGTCATTATTTAACCTCACGCGGGAGGTATTAGATTGAAATCACAATTGATCGCTTCAATAAAAATAATCGGAATTGTCACCACTATTTTTCTGGCAGCATGCAATTCACGCGATGAAGACGCCAAGGTCACTGTTATTAATCCGGATTACATCGGCAGTTTTTATGACGAACACAATCAACGTTTTTGGCTCTGGGGAAGCGATGGTAATTTGCGTTGGTCTGATGAGGGAACCCACTGGCACAATGTATCAACAAACACATCTGCTTCTGTACTGGATTTGGTCAAGGATGCAAATTCCGATCTGATTCTGGCTCTCACCGCAGAAGGAAAAATATTGCACTCCAAAAACGCTGGTGAAAATTGGCAAACGATTACAATTCCCGATCTTAAAACAGCTAAAAAATTGATTTATCTTGAGCAATTCAAACTTTGGTTTCTATTGGGAGATAAAGGAAAATTGTGGACATCACGAGATCAGGGAATTAAATGGAGCGCCATTAACTTGCCAGAATCTTTTGCTGAATATTCTGTTGAGTCCATGATTTTAACTGCCAATAAAAAGCGCCTGTTGATAGGCGGCCAAGCGGGTTTGACAGGTTATTCAGATGATCAAGGTGATTCATGGCAAATTAGCAAACTCGACATGGAAACTCCAATAACCGGGTTTTATTTAGCAGGTGATAGAGTGATTGCAACATCAGCATACGGAAAATTTTTAACCTCCGACGCATCAGGTACGCAATGGGCATTATTGGAAACCGATGGCAAAGCATTTTTTACGGATGGCATTTATCTTCCTGAAACTGATGTCATGTTGATCACAACACATAATGGCAATTTGTTACGCGGAACCAATCAAGCCAGCCAATGGCAAATGGCCAGTGTCGCTTTTAGAAATACACAGAATTATTTTTCCCAAATATGGAAAGACCCGGACTCTCAACAATTGCACATAGTCGGACACGGCGGAACACATTTGACCTCAACTGATTCCGGGCTGACATGGCTACCGCACAATGAGTCTTCGGTTTTTTATTTTGAAAACATAGTGCGAAATACCGATGATAGTCAGTGGATTGGTTATGGCAGAAATGGACTACTCGGAATTAGCAAAGATCAAGGCAACCAATGGATAACACAATTTCCATTGCTGGACGTCTATATGCGTGAAGCCCTGGTAACACCTGCAGGCAGCTGGCTTTTAGCGGGCGAGCTGGGAGTCATACTTCGCTCGGACAACAAAGGTAGGGACTGGAAACAGGTCGCTATTGAATACAAAGATCCTGTGACGCCACCAACTTACCGAGCATTGGTTCTATCATCTGATAAGCAATCGATACTTGCAGCCGGCCCTACCGGAAGCATATTGCGATCAATAGATGATGGACAGAATTGGCAAACCGTCTATTACAGTGCATTCGATGAAGGTGAGGCATTTACCGATCTGAAAGTTGATCCAGAATCCGGAAAAATGATTGCTCTGGAGGCTTGGGGACGGCACAAGATTTCTGTTGATCAGGGAAGCACATGGATATCACTCCCAAGACATCAAGACGAGAGAGCGCTTTGGCAGCTCACCCTGTTAACAAAAAATACAGATCAACCCACAACTTGGTTAAGTGCGGGTCAAGCCGGACTGATTGCTACCAGCCAGGATGGCGAGAATTGGCAAACCGTCAATGTGGACAACGTCGATTGGTTTGGGGTGTATGCGGATGAAGCAAACCAACAACTTTTTCTGCTAGGTGCATTGGGAGTGATCTACCGCTCCGCAGACCGGGGACAATCCTGGCAACCTCAGACAACACCAACCGATTACGACTTGCGACGTATGCTTTCCCTTGCAAACACCAATATTCTCCTGGCCGTGGGAGCCAATGGCGTAATACTCAGGTCAACTGATCAAGGGGATAATTGGGTGAATGTTGACTCAGGAATCAAAGATGAAATACGACATTTGGAAGCAGACCTTGAAGGAAATATTTATGCAGTCGCAAAAGCTGGTCAATTATTGCTGTCAAAAGACACAGGTAAAACCTGGGAAATCATACAAACCCAAACGCAAGCAGGATTGAGAGATTTGATCATTGATAAAGACGCAGTATTGGTAACGGGGCAACGTGTCTCTGTGATCAGAAAATAAATGAAAATATAAAAATCCTGATACAGAAAATAAAAAACGCCGGAAGAATCCGGCGTTTTTATTTAGTTTGCTAAGTATTAGTAGTTAGTGTTACCTGAACCCGTACAACTTGCCCACTTACCAATACACAAACTGCCTGAATTACGGAGACGGCTGTTGGTTAATCTTGCAGTACTGGTTGAGCTGTCAGTACGGAAAATACCTTCACCCATGTTGGAGATCTGGCATCGGTCAACATTGACAACAATCTTGAAGGTTGTACCACCGTTTTGACGCAAGAATTTACCCATGTTGTCCACTATGCAGTTAGACACATTCAAGGTAGATGCTGCGTTTACCTGAATGAATTTGTCTTCACCTGCATAACCAGTAATGTTGCTCGCGTTAACTGTCCCTGAAGATTTAATGGTGAACGCGTCCTCGCCTACATTGCTCCAACGAATGTTGCTGATATTCCCGCCGTTGTAGAAGTGAATACCGTCAGCAGCATTGCTACCAAGCACAACATTGCGCAATGTTGCACCGTTCTCTACACGAAACACAGGATCCTGTCCTTCGCTTTGGCTGCCGTCGCCCAATGCACTGGTAGCATTAAATACTCGACAACCACCATCATAAGTACCACTGGTAACGCGGATAGTTGAGGCTACGCTGGTAGTAGAACCATTGGAACAGGTTGCACCCGTAATGCTGCCACTGCTTCCGCCACCACCGCCAGTGCTGCTGCTGGTACCGCCACCACCCGTTGAACTGGAAGAAGACGATGAAGTAGTACCGCCTGAGCTACCGCTAGGGATAGAACATTCTTTTACTGATTTTGAAGGGATTGGATCTGATCCAAAAGTGGCAACGCTACAAGAGAAAGATCCATTTAACACTTTGTATACAAATGACCCTGATGCACCGAAGGCTACGTTAGTGGATGTGGTAACAGAACAGGTTTGTCCAATTTTACAAATAGTCACATAACCATCAGGACGGTTAGTGGCAGAAAATGCGCTGGCTGCGCAACCAATCAGAGCGGCTGTAATAAAGATTTTTTTTAACATGATTTCAATCTCGTCTAGTAGTTAATAGAGGACGGATTGACCGAATATCATTCTGCAATGATCACGGAACTACTAGTATCTCCAGTAACACTCAAAGCAGTATTATTCTTATTAACGCTTAGGTACTACATAAAGCCAAGAGCAAAACTACACCTGTTTTTTTTTAAATACCAGATTTTTTGGTGCCACTTATAAATTTTTTTTCGCAAAAGAAGTACTTTACGAAAACCAAATAATTTCTTTATCCCAAAATAAAAAACGCCGGAAATCCGGCGTTTTTTTTACACATTAATGACTAACTATTAGTAGTTGGTGTTACCTGAACCAGTACAGCTGGCCCACTTACCAATACACAAACTGCCTGAGTTACGCAGGCGGCTGTTAGTCAACTTGGCAGTACTGGTGGAGCTGTCAGTACGGAAGATACCTTCACCCATGTTGGAGATCTGGCATCGGTCAACATTCACCACGATCTTGAAGGTTGTACCACCGTTTTGACGCAAGAATTTACCCATGCTGTCAACAAC
>CAZICR010000243.1:0-5341 GCA_964537795.1 uncultured Cellvibrionaceae bacterium
CCCTGATAAAAAATTCAGGGTTGGAGTAATTTATGTCCGGAATTTTGTCGAATGCCATTTCCGGTTTGCAAGCAAGTCAAACGGCGTTGCGAACAGCCGGGCATAATATTTCCAATGCCAATACAGTGGGTTACAGCCGTCAGCAAGTAGAATATGCAACGCGCCCCGAACAAAAAGCCGGTAATGCCGGTTTTATTGGTTCGGGTGTTACAGTTACCAGTATTGAACGTGTGGTCAATGAATTTGTGACGACACAATTGCGTTTGGATACAGCCGCTTATAATCAACTGAATAGTTACAATAGTAATATTGGCAAAATCGACAAATTATTTTCTGATATTAATACCGGGCTTGCCGGTGGCATGCAGAGTTATTTTGCTGCCTTGCAAAATGCTGCGGACGATCCCTCATCAATTCCTGCACGACAATTATTGGTAACGGAAGTCGATAGCTTCACCGTTCGTTTTAATAATCTTTACGACCGTTTGGTTGATGTTGAAAAGGGTGTGCAAACCGAAATCAAAACCAATATTGAACAACTGGTCGCAGTTGCCAAGTCAATTGCCAATTTAAATGATTCAATTGGTAAACAAAATGCTTCTACATCAGGTGGTGCACCCAATGATTTATTGGATAAACGCGATGAAGCTTTAAAAAAATTATCGGAATTGGTTTCGGTACGTTTGGTTACTGACACCAATGGCAATGTCAACGCGTTTATTGGTAATGGCGAGCCTTTGGTTGTTGGTCCGCACATCAGCTCATTTGAAGTAACCAATGATGGCAGAGTGTTAATTAATAATGGTCAAACCACTTTTGATATCACTTCACAAATTAAAGGTGGAAAACTGGGCGGTCTGGTTGATTTTCGTGAAACAGTATTGCGCCCTTCAATGAGTGATTTGGGTCGATTGGCAATTGTATTTGCTGATCAATTCAATACCCAGCAATCACAGGGTTTGGATTTGGATGGTGAATATGGTGCGCCGATTTTTTCAGATTACAACGAAGAAAATTTGGCATTTGATCGCGTTACACATGGTTCCAATCCACCACCTTATGATCGTTTGATCAGTGTTACTATTGAAGATACAAGCTTGTTGCAATCCAGTGATTATGAATTTGATATTATTCCCAACTCGAATAATTTTACTGTCACACGTAAAAGTGATGGAAAAATTGTTGAGCAAGGTATGTTGTCCGGCGCCTATCCTCGCGAGATTAGTTTTGACGGTATCACTTTGCACCTTCACAGTGGTTCATTTCAGGGTGGTGATAGTTTTACTCTGACACCAACTCGTATGGGCGCCCGTGATATTCAAAGTTTAATTACACGTGCAGAAGACTTTGCGTTTGCTGCTCCAATTCGTGCATTGGCAGTGAGTGAAAATTCCGGTAACGGTGTCATCAGTCCGGGCCGTGTATTAAGTATGAATGATGCGAATGGTGAGACTCTGCCGATTTTTTCAGTTCCTGGGCAATTATCTCCACCACTGATTGTACGTTTCACATCGGAAACTACTTACGATATTTTGGATAATACTGATCCGGCAAATCCCGTGCATTTGGTTCCTGCTATCAGGGAACAAACTTTTGTTCCTGGCGTAGATAATGAATTATTTTCCAGTGATAAAGGTGAAACTCGTGTCATAGGGCAGGGGCAGCGTTTGGGATTACCTGAAGGTCGCCTTTCCGTTGCGACTGAATCGTCAGTTAATGGTTTTGTGCAAACCAACGGTTACCCTGCTGAACAATTTATGTTTAGTTTGCGTGATTCAACAACAGGTTCAATTACTACAAAAAATATAGTCACTCAAAGTGGAAATTCAGCGGCACAAACAGCGGCTTTGATGAATACTATCAAGGGCGTTTCGGCAAACGCTTATACCACAGCAGCAATTACGGATATTCAAATTGATCCCGCCGGTTTTGCTTATCCTTTGCAAATTACTTTGAATGGTGAAAATTTAATTAGACATCAGACCGGAAATTTGGCTCCTGAAGTACCCAATCCTAATACGGATGAAATCGCATTTAATAATTATCTGGCACAACGCATTAATGAAAATGCAAATTTAAATGCATTAGGTATTCGTGCAACCAGTGGACACAATCCGGTTACCGGTGCGGCCGAAGTGAAAATCGTGGCGTCTTCGGGTGTCGATTTGGAGTTTCGTTTACAAGCTTTTTCATCGGTACCTGCATCATTGCCTGTTCAACTGATTAACAATTACATCAGCATCAATGATGGACAAGGTAATCCCAATGTGCGCTTAACCGGAATTAATGATCCGGCTTCTATTTTGGAAGAGCAGGATGCCGTTGTTGTGGGAGGACGTATTGATGTCACTCTGGCGGCAGGTGTGAGTTTTACTACAGTGCCAGGCAATAGCCAATTATTCGGTGATAGTAGCAGTGAGAATTTTGCGCGTTCCAGTTATCTAGGACTGCAAGCGACTATTAGTGGAAAACCCAAAACGGGCGATAATTTTTTAATTGATTTTAATGATGATGCTACCAATGACAATCGCAATGCTTTGGAAATGGTGGCGCTGGAAAATAAAAAATCGATTGAAAATGGCAGCGCTTCCTTTGGTCAGGATTATGCAAGGCTGGCCGAAGAAGTCGGAACCAATAGTAGTCTTGCAAAAATCAACACTGAAGCCAGCAAGAGTTTGTTGGAACAAACCCAGGCACTGCGTGATAGCTATGCAGGAGTGAATCTGGATGAAGAAGCAGCAGATTTAATTCGCTTTGAACAGATGTATCAAGCCAACGCGCGAGTGATCAGTGTCGCGCGCGAATTGTTTGATACTTTATTGCAATCTTTGTAGTGTGGGGTGATTTACTATGCGCGTTTCAACCAGTCAAATATACAGCATAGTCAACATTGGTATGTCCAATGCGCAAACGGCGATTAATAAAACACAAGAGCAAATGTCAACCGGTAAGCGTGTGTTATCACCAGCAGATGATCCTGTTGCATCAACCACTATATTGCAATTGAATGCTGAATTATCACGCGTGCAACAATACACAAAAAATATTGATTCAGGTTCCAATTCATTAAATCTTGAAGAAACGGCATTGAACTCTGTTGTCAGTTTAATTCAACGTATGCAAGAGTTAGCGGTCTATGCAGGCAACACGGCAGTATTAAGTCGCAGCGATTATCAAGCGCTGGCATCGGAAGTTGAAAGCCGTACACAGGAATTATTGAATTTACAAAACACGAAAAATTCTTCCGGGCAATATATTTTTTCCGGATATCAAGGTTCAACGCAATCATTTGTTGATGTCGGTGGTGGTAATTATAAATATCAGGGTGATGATGGGCAATTACGTATTCAAGCATCCGCTACTGTGACCGTGGGTGTAAGTGATTCCGGTAAACGCATATTTGTTGATGTGCCCAGTGGTAACAATACAATTCATACATCGGCAAATCCAATTAATCGTTCGCAACCTGCGGCTTTTATTTCTGCAGGAGAGGTCATTGATCAGGATGTATTTGATCAATTTTATCCTGAAAGCATGCAAGTCACCTTTAATGCTGTTAGCAATGTGGTTCCTTCCTCACCGAATTACACTGTTACGGAAAAATTAACCGGAAAAATTATTGTTGAGAATCAGGTTTATATTGAAGGTGAGGACATAGAAGCGAATGGAGTCCGCTTTCAAGTTTACGGATCACCTTATCCTGGTACAGCACCAGTGCCATCTTTAGTGCCTGTTAATTTTACCCCAACAGATTTTTCTGTAACCAGTGCGGGTATAAATATCAGTGTTGGAGGAATTACCGAAACTTTGGTTCTTGACCAAAATATTACCAGTGTTGCCGATATGATTACTGCATTGGGTGGTGATGCAACTTATCCCAATGCGAATCCGCTTTCATTAACGGCTTCAGCACAAGCGAACAAACAAAAACTGGATAATCTCGGTGTGAGTTTAAATGCAAATGGTTTTTCAAATTCACGCGGTTTGCCGGTAAGTGTCAGTAACGGAACAGCAGCAACTGATTCTCTCTTCGGGTTTAATACTCAATCGAGTGGCACGGCGTCAGCAATTCGTTTGGTGAATACCGGAGCTTCTTATGATTTTTCATTACCAACGCAAAGCCGTACTCTGCAAGTTTCTGTGGGAAATAACACGCAAACCTTAACCATAAATCAAAACATAACCAATATGGCGAGTTTGGTTTCTGCATTGACTTCGGGTACCAATGGCACCACATTGGCAGCAATGGGTATAGTTGTTAGCAGCAGCGGCATTATCTCATCGTCAACTAACGAGGCCATCAGATTCAGTTCAGGTTCGGTTGAATTGACCAATGTAATGGGGATTGAGACTCGGGGAAATGGAACCCAATCTGCCCAGGGAACCTTGGCCGTTCCCGGAGATAGTTTTTTTGTAAACTCTACCAATAAACAACCGATTCTAACGACGCTCTCACGTTTCAGTCAGGCGATGAGAGCAGTTGACAATACAGCCGAAAGCAAAGCTGAGTTAACCAAAGTGTTAAATAATGTGTTGAAAAATCTCGATAATTCTATTTCAACTATCGCATCAGTTCAGGGCGATCTGGGGGCGCGTTTAAATACGTTGGATGCATCGAAGGATTTGAATTTGGACATAGAGGTTTACAGTAAAAAAGTACTTAGCGATATTGAATCTTTGGACTATGCTGAAGCATCGACACGACTGTCCATTCAGTCATTAGTGTTAAGTGCGACACAGCAAAGTTTCGTCAAAATCAGCCAGTTAAGTTTATTTAGTTATTTGTGAAAAAAGCTGAAGACATTGATTGCATAATCAGCTAGATTGGAAATCACGAAATTTTGGCGTTGTAATTCGCGTAGAAAACGTCATGGAGTCTTTTGTATGAACACCTCTTTACTTGCACCGATTAATTCTTTGGTTGAACAATCCCAACATCTTTTAAACCTCGCACGTGCTCAGGACTGGCAAGCGTTTGAGGTTTTATTGTTACAACGCCAAGCCTGCATGAATGTATTGGTTGATGCCGATTATTTACAAGCTGTCACCAAAGCCGGTTTGGAAAGTGAAGTGAAGCATATGGTGGTGGATATCAAAAAAATTAATCAACAATTAACGGAGCTGGCAACTCGCCGTCAGGATGAGGTTGCGTCAGAAATTCGACAATTGAATCGTGCCGATAAAGCCATGGATGCTTACGGACAATAAGTTGACGGAAACTCTTTTATTTATAACCAAATAATCCTGTTTTAAATTTTAATGAGTTAAATTGATTTAAATCCTCTCTAAAAACTTTCTAAAGCTCCTGCAAATTCTGACGATAACCTTGTCAGAAGATCTG
>CAZICR010000244.1:0-1846 GCA_964537795.1 uncultured Cellvibrionaceae bacterium
ACCTTGATGACGGCCTATATCATAAATTGGAATGATATGAGGATGGGACAGTTGACCTATGATGTTGGCTTCGCGCTGGAATCGCTGATGAAATTCCGGATCTTTATCCAGGGCAGGGTTCATAATTTTCAGTGCGACTTTACGCCCCACACTGTTTTGCGTTGCTACAAAAACACTGGACATACCGCCGGTATTGATTTTGTGGATTATGCTGTAGCCGGGGATTTGCATAGATATGATTAACGATATAAAAGCCGGGTGAGTGTGAATCAAGCGGGGCTATTCTATCTAATCAACGATAAAAATGTGGAAGAATTATTCATCCTGTTTCAGTGCAGATTCTTTAATTCGTCTCAATACTTCATCGACATCTCTGTCCTGTGTTTCAGAAAGAACACTGCGCGTGACACTATTGGTAATTCTAAGGTGACGAATAAAGCGACGGCAATGAGAACACATTAATAAATGCACACGGATTTTCCAGTTGAGTCCGGCGTCAGTGTTCTGATCTATATATTCGCTGGCAAGAGTGGCGACCTGTTTGCAATTTAACATGAGCCTGTCTCCTGATAGTGATCGATCATCTGCATCAGTTGTAGCCTGGCACGGTGCAACAATACCCTGACATTGGCTGAACTGATATTTAATATTTCACAAATTTCTTCAAATGCTATTTGTTCTATTTCCCGTAACAGAAAAACGGTTTTTTGCAGATCCGGTAACTTGGCCAGTGTTTTGTGAATGCAGTGTTTAAGTTGCTGCTCTTCCAGTAACTCATCCGGGGATTCTATTCGCCATTTTGCTATGTCGCTTTTCCAGTGGCCATTATCCTGAAATCTCGATTCATCCAGATAGCTTCCAGGTATTTCTCCATCTAATTGTTCCAGTGACGTTTTGCGGGATTCCTTGCGGAGTTTCGTTGTTGCAAGATTACTGACAATTCGAAATAACCAGGTTTTTAATGAAGAACGGCGTTCAAAATTGGCAATGTTGGTATATACCGATACCCAAGCTTCCTGAACCACATCTTCTGCAAATACATCGCCTACAATTGATCTGGCCAAATACAACATGGTGGAATGATACTGACGAATTAATTGCGCGAAGGCTGCATCACTCCCTTTGATTAATTCGTTGATCCAATCTGCTTCATCGTTAAATTGCATAATGATTATTAATTTTTTCTCTAAAAAATTGCTTTCGCAAAAATATTATCCAGTAGTCCAGGCTAAACCATTTTCCTGATCCCAAAGCCATGAGTCCCAGAAGCATAAGCAGGTAGGTTACCGCAAATTCGATACCATTATTTAAAATGACAAATTTACCGGAACTGGTTAACCAATCGTAGTTGCCATGCTCCTGCAGTAGTTCGCGAGCTTTGTGTAATTTATCTGCGGATTCCAATACTGTTTGATTGGCAAAAGGTGCAGCAGGATCAGCAATTGCCTGCCAGCCATTATCTATGTGTACACTAAAAATTGCGACCAACATAGTGAAGATTAACGGGATGCTTATCCATCGAGTCAGTAGACCCAGTGCCAACAAAACAGCACCGACAATTTCAGTGGCTGTCGCTAAAAAAGCCATTAGCCAAGGGAAGGGCAATCCCAGTCCCCAATCGGGGTTGCCAAACCACGCAACTGTATCTTGAAAATGATTTAATTTGTGTGTTCCTGCCATCCAGAATACAGGTGCCAGATAAAGTCTTAGGCCCAAGGATGCAAAAGGGCTTATGGCTCCTGGTATCAATGCATCCAGTTTCGTTAATTTTTGTGTCATCTGGGTAATAGTTTGCATATTTGATCCGCTCTTCAATGGTTTATCTATGTCCAAATGGACGATTGAA
>CAZICR010000244.1:1856-5335 GCA_964537795.1 uncultured Cellvibrionaceae bacterium
GGAATTAATTGCTTCATCAATTTCTTCCTGAACTTTTTCAGTACTGGAGGATTTCAGCTCTTCAAGTGCTTTTTCAGGTAGTTGTTCAAGATTCTGCAGGTTGTTAATTTGGTCTTTCAAAATATCAATTTCCTTTTTTTTCTCTATAGCCTTGTCATAAGCTGTTTGTACTTCTTTGGGCAATACGGGCGTAATACTTTGTTTGGCTTTATCAACTTGTTCGGAAATAATTTCCGGATTGCCATCGGTAATTAACATTACGGCCATTTGATTGGTGTCTGCATTCCAGACCATAGCGGCCTTATCGGTAACCTCCTGAAACTTGGGTGGTGCATAGCGTGAAGCGACATAAAAGAGTGCGCCTTCTTTTTGAATTTCTTGCGCAGTTCGGAGTAGCTTCATGGTGGGTTCGTATTTGTCACCCAATAATTTGGTCATGCGGTTTTTGATCATTGGGGTTTCAAACAAGTTGACTTCATTTGGATCGAAACCCACCAGAGGTTTGAGGAGAGCCCACATCAATTTACTTTGCGCTTGATTGCCGATCAGTAACGAAGAAACACAAGCAGTCAAGCTGATGCAGATAAGTGATACGGCTAGAACTTTGGTAAAACGCATAGATAGTCTCCAAAAATTACGTGCTTTATTCTCGCATATCTTCAGGGAAAATAGCATAATTCGCACCTCTTGAACCGGAGAGGACTTATGTCGATTACTTTATTTGAGACTTTGGCAACCTATCTTTGTATTGGCGGCTTGGTTATCTTTATGTTTTTTATCATTGGCGATCTGGCAAAAAAATCCAAAGCGGGAAAATTTGGCACCTTTGTGCTCTATGGTGTTTTGGGCTTGGCAGTGATGGTGTTTGTTATTAAAGAAATTGCAGTGCATCTGCTTGAGTAAAATCATTATGCTTCAATTTTTTATTCCCCAAAGTAAAGTTCAAAAAGATCGTGCGATCATGCGCGAAACTGATGCGCGTGTTGCCAAATATAGTCGTCGCGGATTGATTCTGAATTTTATTGTTTTTGTGTTATGTCTTGCGTTTGGGAATTTTGAGGAAAAAGAACATAACACGGCAATTGTTTTGGTGGCCGGTTTGTTAGTTGTCACACTCTGGCGCGCTTATTTTTTATTTCGATTTGATACGCTTTATGCGCGCGCGCCAGCTCGGTGGCGCAATCTGTATTTTTTTGCATCCTGTATTGGTGCCGCTTGGTGGAGTGTCATTCTGGTGACATTGACCTGGAATCTGGGGATGGAAAACGAAACTTTGGTGATGTGGTTATATTCTGTCGTTTTTTATTCTTCGGTTGCCAATGTATTTGCACCTTACCGTCATTTTTTATTTTTGTATCTTGCTATAGGCCAAATCCCCGCAGCGATGACTGCGTTTTTATTGGGTGATCTGGAAGGTGTGCTTTACGGTTGTATCATGCTGATGTTTTTTTACATGTTAACCCATCAGGGTAAGGTAACCTGTAATACTTATTGGGAAAGATTGGATGCTAACCTGGCACTGCGTGAACGCGCGCAGGGATTGGAAAAAGAACATGCTTCTTCCTTGGCACAAATGGAGTTGAAAAACGAATTTTTGGTTAATTTGGGGCAAGAGTTTCGTTCGTCAATTAGCGATGTTTTAAAAACCTTGTCATTGATAGATGAATCACAGTTATCCGAACACCATAGGGAATTGCTGACTATGGCGACCAAGGCTGCTGGTCGGCAAATCGATTTGGTCAATAATGTGGTCGATTTTTCAAAAATTACGACCAAATCACTTTTATTGGATCAAGTTGAATTTGATTTGCGTCGTGTACTTGAAAAATTTGTTCAGGATTTTTCACTGGATGCGCATCAGCAAGGTGTGGAATTGTTCTATATGTTTGATCCTCATATGCCTGCCAGAGCCAAAGGTGATGTGTCACGATTAAACCAAATCTTAAGCACTTTATTGAACTATGCGTTAAAAGCACCCAACATTGAACAAATTTTTATTGAAGCAAAATTTCACCAAGCACAGGATGACTTGGGCGAGTTGCAAATAGTGATCAGCAACAACATAACCGGAACTTCAGCCATTGAAGAAGGTACCGAGACGCATATGCAGGGAATAGGGCTTTCGATATGCAAGGGGTTAACTGAATGTATGGGGGGTAGCTTGCATATTCGGGAAGGGAAAAATCGGGCGAACCGAATTTATGTCAACGTAGAATTACAGGTTATTTCCCACGAAGAAACCCGTCTTGGCTCAGAACATAAGTTGGCGAATAAAGGATTGTTGTTGGTTGATTCTCCAGATGCCAATGGAAACGCATTGGCAGATGAAATGATGGCTTGGGGAATGAATGTTTGGATGGCATCAGGAAAAGAAGCCGCATTAAAAAAACTGCAGGAATTACAGAAAAATAATTCTGTCGATATAGTGTTGATCTACACGCGTCTGATTAACTTGAATGGTTTGGTTATCTCCCGCGAGATTGCTGGCAGCTTCAAAGAGTTGCCGCAAATTATTGCGATGAGCAGCTTGCAATCCGATACTACCGAGATGCGATCACATCTGCGTCTCTATCCGCAAATTACGATCATAGAAAAACCTATTATGCGCCGTCGATTGTATGATCTTATGCTGCATAAATTAATTTATGCCGATTCGATAAGCGCCAGCCCTGATGATCATGATTCTTTGAATAAGGCAGTTATGCCAAAGATATTGCTGGTACAGGATAATCGTGTAGAGCAAATGGTAATGAGTGCCATGCTTAAAAAATTAGGTTGTCAGGTTCACATTGTTCCTGCAGGTTTGGAGGCTGCACAGATTTTGGAGTCGGAAAAATTTGATTTGCTCTTGATGGATTATGATATGCGTGAACAGGAAAGTCTTGCGGCAACAGAAAAAATTCGTGAACGTGAACGCGAAATTTTGACCGGTCATATCCCTATCATTGCTGTTACCGGTCACCATTCGGGTCCTGATGAAATGGATTGTATTGACTCAGGTATGGACGATACCTTATCCAAACCCATTCGCTTTGAAGATCTTGCAGCCAAGATTCGACGCTGGATCAGTTAAGCTCGGTTTGTTTCTGTAAATCTGTAAGCACTTGTGCAAGGTGATCTCTACACTAATCTGTCTATACTTACATAACATCAGAGATTACTTTGCATACGGAGATTTCATGATTCTACGTTTCCCTCAGGTTTTATTTTTTCTTTTCCTTACCTTGTTTTCAGGTTGTGATTCCCAAGAGCCAACAGCAACACAGGAAGTAACAGCTTCTTTGTCCTCATCCGTTACTCCCCGACGTGTTGATTCATTGGCAACAGCAAAAATATTAGTGTTCAGTAAAACTGTTGGCTGGCGTCATGATTCCATTCCCGAAGGAATAGCCACCTTCGAAAAGATGGCTGTCGCAGAAAAATTTTCTATTGTAGCGACTGAAGAGTCATCGCTTTTTAATGATACTGATTTGAAAAAA
>CAZICR010000245.1:0-5318 GCA_964537795.1 uncultured Cellvibrionaceae bacterium
AATCCATAAACCAACGCCAGGCTTCACTGGTGTTGCGGCCTTTGTGTAAATCGTTCAAATAAGCTATCCAACCTCTTGATGTTTCTTCGTAAATCCATTCACCGGTTTCGCGATTGATGCTCAACCAGGCATCGCCACCGGGTTTGGGTAATGCGAGATAAATTTCATCGCTATTCCATTCAGCAGTTTTGTCCGGAATATCCACATCAGCTTGTTCATCAAACCAATCAATTATCTGTGTTGATAAAGGCTGATTTTTCTCATCATCACCGGATATTTGTGAAAGAAAATTTTCCGGAAGTGTTTTTTCAATAGTGGATACACTGGGATTCGCTTTGATGCTGTCTGCGTGATTCAAGGTAATACCGGTCACCGCAAATAGAAAAACAGCGACCAAGCAAATAGCAGAACTCATCCAATGCAAACTTCTGACAAAGGGAATCCAGCTGGTTTTTTGGTTTTTTTTGTTGTGCTTCATCTTGATAATCAGGTGTTTGCCCAGCATCGTAATAAATTATGATAAATACCCGTGAGCCTGACTAATTCCGGATCTGTTGCGGAAAGCTTGCGGCTAAGCTCCTGAATAGTTTCATCCAATTCAAACAACAGACCGCGCTGCTTTTCATCGCGCACATAACTTTCGATCCAAAAAAACGAGGCAATGCGTGCACCTGCTGTAACAGGTTTTACCTGATGAACATAGCCGGACGAATAGAGCACCATATCTCCGGCCGGTAATTTAATGCCCTGCCCACCTTCTATTCCTTCGACAAACAACTCACCCCCTTCATATTCATCAGGCTCGGATAAAAATAGAGTGGCAGATAAATCACCTCGCACACTGATCGAGGTGCCCGGCACAGGCATGACCGCACTATCGATATGCGTGCCATAACTACCGCCTTGGGTATAGCAATTAAACTTGGGGGGATAAATTTTTACAGGCAAAGCGCAAGACATAAATAGTGGATGACTGCCAAGTTTGCGCAAAATATGATTACGCAATCCTATTGCCAATTCAGAGTTATCATCCAGCTGCAAATTATTTTTAACGTTGATCGCCAAGCTGCCGGCCGTATTCGCGCCTGATTCCCAATTTGCATTTTGTAGATGATCGCGAAATGTTTTCACTTCATCGTTACTTAATAATTTTTCGACAATACATAACATAGTGATTAGATCAATTAAGGTAAATTCAGGACATGAGATTCAAATGGATATTTTCTCTAGCCGACTATTACGAACCGCCTGTAAATTCGCACAACCCGCTTGCGCCATACAAAGTTCCAATTCTTCTCGCAGCAATTTCAACATATGTGCAACCCCCAAGGCACCCGCAACACTTAAGGCGTAAACTTGCAAACGACCAATTAATACAGCATCCGCACCCAAGGCTATCGCTTTGAAAATATCCAAACCAGAACGAATACCACTGTCAAACAACACAGGGTATTCATTGCCAAGAATCGCGCGAACAGGCGCAAGACAATTCAAGCTTGCCATGGCTCCATCAAAACTGCGACCGCCATGGTTCGATACCACTACAGCGGCAGCACCCAAATTTTTTATTTTTAACGCATCATCGGGATGCAACACACCCTTCACAATGACCGGTAATTTGGTTTGATCAATTAGCCATTGCAAATCTGCCCAAGTCGGCGCGTCTTGCATAATCCCTTTAAAAATTCGGCTTTCACCTGAGGCAAGCACTCTGGGTAGATCGATTTCATAGTCCTGTAAATTGACCGCAACACAATCAACAGGCATTTGAAATTGTGCGCGCAATGCTCCAAGGCTGGGTGTACGAATACTGGTATCAAGCGTAACCACCAAGGCTTGATAATTTGCCGCTTCTGCGCGCCGAATTAAATTGAGTGTGGTATCACGCCTGGGTTGGAAATATAACTGAAACCATTTTTCTTCAGTTCCTGTTGCTGCGATTTTTTCCAAACTTTGGCTGGCAAGTGAGCTTAGTATCATACAGCTTTGCATAACACTGGCGGCCCGTGCGGTTTCGATTTCCCCAGCAGGATGCGCGAGTTTTTGATAAGCCAGGGGCGCCAAAAAAATGGGATGCGCGAAATCACGTCCCAATAGCCTTAGTCCGGTATGTGCACCACTAAGATCAGGCAATAAGCGCGGACAAACAAACCAATTATCAAAGGCCTTGCGATTAGCAGCCAAGGTTTTATCCCGACCACTACCACCTGCAATATATTCAAAGCTGGAAGCAGAAATAAATCGTCTCGCAAGATTTTCATAGTCTTCTGCGCAATGTATATCCGCAGGAATAAAATCCAGAGTTGATAATAAAGACGAATTCTCGTTCATAAAAAAAGCCGGGCTAAGCCCGGCTATCTCTCATCAGGGACTAGAAGTTGTAGTTTAAAGTAAGACGCGCCGTTCGTGCGTCGCCTTTATACACAAAAGATCCTGACCTATAAGCAGCAAGGTAGTAGTCCTTGTCAGTCACGTTGCCAAGATTCAAACGAACATCCAAATTTTCATTTACGTCATAAACTGCAAATAAATCCAATACAGCATAAGCTGGAATTGGCTGACTGTAGTAATACTCACCACTGGTATCCAACGCGAATGCTGCTGCAGAATCAGGTTGACCGGCGTAGCGCTCACTCTCATATTTCCAGGCACCACCCAAGGCAAAACTATCTAGCAGCTGATATTTCAATTGCAGATTCAAAGACAAATCAGCAAAGTTGCTTATTGTCTTGGTGATATTAGCTGCTGTTGCTGACTTGGTGACTTCAGCTTCCATAAATGTCACACCTGCTTGAGTTGTCAATTTGCTGGTGACCTGACCCGTTGCACCAAACTCAATTCCGCGAACCTGAATTTCCCCAGTATTAAAGGTGCCAACAGAAGCGTAATCGGCTCCTTCCATAATGTCCGATTTAGTCACTTCGAAAATTGCACCAGTAAGCAACAGGGTTTCGTCAAATAAATTCCATTTAGTACCCAATTCATAATTATCTGAACGTTCAGGTTTTGCACCAGCAACGCTACCATTAAAAATTACAGTACCACCGTAACCGCTGCTGGTACCTACGTCAGATTCACCACCATTAATGTCCGCAGCTGTTGACCAGGTAAAATATAGGTTACCAACATCGTTGATGTCATACACGACACCTAAATGACTATTGGTAATCGTGTCGGAGTAGTCATAGTGAGCCTGAACCAAAGAAGCATTTTGTGTAACCAAATCGAAATCGAATTTATCTGCACGCACGCCGGCGAATACAGTCCAGCGATCAGTGAGATCAACTGTATCCATAATTGACAGCGATTGAGTTTTAACAGCCCAATCAATATCCCAATAATTTTTGGTGATATTGCGATTCATCACATTATTAATATTGGCAATTTCTTTACCCGTTTTGTCTATCACACACCAAGCATTAGGTGTCACTGCGGTTGCATTGGTATAACAATTTTGACCGGAATTGGTCACCAGGTAGGTGCCATTTAAAACAGCATGATCCGTGTATTCCGCACTCACAATAAATTCGTTATTAAAGCCGGCGATTTCCTGATTAATAAACAAATTGGTTTGGTTGGCAAAGTAGTCCACTTCCTGCCAGCCTTGGTGTGTACTCAATGTGACGGTTTGATAGACACCATTTGGATCTCTCGCGTTAGTCGTCGCAGCACGAGCACCGGTCGCCACATAACCATTATCAGATGTTCCTTTCCGCGTAATGTTAGTAATGCGTAAATCCGAATTAAAACGGTATTTCAAACGCGCTGTTAAGGTGTCAACATCTGACTCCAAAAAGTCTTGGCTTTGCGCATACACGGGGGCATTTTTTGCTGGCTTGCGATTCGGCACAACCCCAACCAAATAACTACCTAAATCCGGATTATCTTTCGCATCCAAACCGTAATAATCCAGTGTCATCTCAAACGATTCAGTAGGATTGTAAAAGCTGGAAAGTGCAATACCTGTACGCTCACGATCAGCAGGATCACGTGCAGGAACATCTTCTTTTGCAGTTAACAAATTCGCCCTAACAGCGAGACTGTCATTTAATGCCTGGTTAGCATCGACACTCACACGATGGTAATTGTCTGTACCCAAACCAGCAGACAAACGCGTGTAATCAAAATCGGTTGTTGCCTGCTTGGTAATCGCGTTGACTGCACCACCTGAACTACCACGTCCTGCGAAACTGGAACTTGGCCCTTTGGTAATTTCAACCTGCTCAATCGCAAAACTCTCACGAGTCGTCATTCCTGGATCACGTAAGCCATCAACAAAAATATCACTGCGCACTTCTTGCCCACGAATGATATATCGATCACCAAATGCATTTCCATTTTCGCCGGTACCGAGTGTAATGCCGGGTTGAGCGTCCAGAATAGCTCGCAATTCTGTGTAACCTGACTCCTCAATTTCTGCTTTGGTTAGTACGGTAATATTTTTGGGAGTTTCCGCAATCGGCCGCGTGTTACGCTCATCACCCGAAAGCTGCGCCTTATAAGGAACACCGGCCTGCGCGTTGGGATTAGCATCCAGCGCTGTCGCTTGTACTTTTACGGTCTTTAATATTTTGACATTTTCTGTTTGCTTTTTATTGTCTTCTTTTGCTGGCTCGGCAGCTGTTGCTCCCATCGGAAGCAACATGGCAGCAGCAATGCCCAAAGCCAATTTATTTTTGATTTGATTCACTCTACATTCCTCAATTAACAATGTGTGTTTAACTTTTAAAAAATACCTAACTCAATCCTTGAATTTTTTCTTGATGATATCGCCGGTCACCGGATCAAAATAAACCTCTATCTCCTCAAATTTTTTTCCATCTTTTCGTAAAGCCCAACCATAAATTTCATAACAACTACCGGATTGCTGAAATTTTTTTATCGCAAACCCATGTTCGTTCACAATTTTTTTTTGCATGTCCAGAACATGTAACCATTTATCTTTTGGCTTATCAGTACAACTGATATCGCTATGAGCCTGCACCTGAAAGACACCAAACAAGGCCGCAAGCGCAAAACACCACTTGGTTCTTTTGATCATAAAACTAACCCCAAATAACCCATATTAATGATGAATTAGAAATTTCATATGTATATACAATACAACTGGAATTTATTCTCATCTGCAGCATTATACGGAGATGGGTTGTGTTTTCAAGTGAAAATAATTATCATTAGATAAAAATTTACTGTATGAAAGAATGAAACTGAAATACTCATCCTGGTATTGGTTAATAGTGGTGACCCTGATTCACTTAGCCGCCATAGCTTATGCAATCAAGCCTCCCGTCTTGCCAACTAAAGCACTCGAGCCCAGT
>CAZICR010000246.1:0-5296 GCA_964537795.1 uncultured Cellvibrionaceae bacterium
CGCCTGCTCTGGTTAACAGCTTTGACCAAAGCTTTGATCACTTTTCCCCCGCTTAGATACGGAGACGGTTTTGATGAAGTATTTCATCGCCAGCAAGTTGACCTGTTACAAAAAAAACGCATCATGGATCTCATACGGAGCAGCCTTAATCCTCGCCGCCTTTTGTATGAATTCACAAGCCCAGCCTCAAACACCGGCTGTGACTTTACCACCCACCCAGGGAACCGAGTTTGGTCAATCGCAATTATTTGACGCTGTCAGCTCGCGCGCCAAATTGTTAGCCAAACGCGAATACAAAGCGCTGGAAACCAATATTCCTGATGCGCTGGCACAAATGAATTACGACCAATACCGATCCATTCGTTTCCGTCCGGAATCCTCCATCTGGCACAACGAATCCTTATTTGAATTACAACTTTTTCATCCGGGATTTCTATATCGCGAACCCATAGTGCTGCACATGGCCACAGAAAATGCTGATTCCTACGTCCAATTCAAACAGGAATTTTTTAACTACGATGGACCGGCAGCGCCTTTGGCGGGTGTTGCTCCGGATAATATCGGTTTTGCGGGTTTTCGTGTTCACTATCCGCTGAATAGCAATGATTACAAAGATGAATTCGTGGTGTTTCAGGGAGCTTCATATTTTCGTATGGTTGGTCCCGGCTTGGCCTACGGTCTTTCTGCTCGTGGATTGGCTATAGACACTGCAGAACCCAAGGGTGAAGAGTTTCCGGTTTTTCGTGAGTTCTGGCTGGTTAAACCTGGTCCGGAAGATACCCGAATGGTGATGTACGCCCTGCTGGACAGCCCCTCTATTACCGGCGCTTATCGATTTGAAATTTTTCCCGGAGCGCCCACGGAAATGGTGGTTGAAGCGCGTTTGTTTGCTCGCAAAGATATTCTGAAAGTCGGCATAGCACCACTTACAAGCATGTATATGTGGGGAGAAAATCATACCCGTTATGTCGATGATTTCCGCCCGGAAGTTCATGACTCGGATGGCTTGTTAATGGCGGCTTCCAATGGCGAGTGGATCTGGCGACCTATCAGTAATCATCGTGGGCTGCGTGTTTCGTCGATGATGGACGAGAATCCGCGAGGTTTTGGTTTGCTGCAACGCGATCGAGATTTCGATCATTACATGGACATGGAAGCCCGTTACGAAAAACGTCCCAGCATGTGGATAATGCCGGAAGGTAATTGGGGCAAAGGCCGTGCCGAGCTGGTGGAGATCCCAAGTGACAGCGAAACCAATGACAACATTGTGGCTTATTGGGTGCCGGAAAAACCCATGAAGGCGGGTGGTACTGCCACCTTCAAATATCGTTTGCGAAGTTTTGACGACCACTTGCCGGAAAACTCCGGCGCCAAAGTGATACGCACCCGGATTGGATGGGGTGCTAACCCGGGTCAGGCCGATCCACCGCCTCCCAGCAAGCGTAAATTTGTCGTTGATTTCCGTGGTGGCGAACTGGACAACCTTTCTCCTGATGCGCCATTAGTTGGTGAAATACAAAAATCGTCTGGCGAAATCAGTGAATTATCCATTCGCCAGTTGCCCGATGGTAGAACCTGGCGAGCATCATTCAAACTGGCTCCTGAAGGCAACAAAGTTGCGGACATGCGTTTGTTCCTGAAATTACGCGATCAACGCTTGAGTGAGGTGTGGAGTTATGTCTGGTACCCAGACGCCATACAGTAAGCCTGTTTACACACCCATAGTCCCAGTGGATTTATCAGGGCAACCCAGGGATGCCCTTAGCCTGCCCTATAAATCCTTGCGCCGCTGGCTATTCAGTATCCTGAGCCTGATCAGCAGCGCCTTGGGCGTTTACATGATGTACGAAATTTTAAGCGCGAATGAATTAACCGCACTTGAAACCGTCATTTTGATGTTATTTGCGCTGAGCTTTTCCTGGTTGGCCATTTCATTTTGGAGTGGATTTATCGGTTTTGTGTTGCAGCTTTTCCGTATTGATCCACTTAGTCTGACACGACAAAAAAAACTCGCGGCTGAATTATTACCCATCACCACACGCACAGCGGTAGTGATGCCGGTTTACAACGAAGATACTCATCGCATCATCGCCGGGTTCGAAGCCACTCTACGCTCGCTGGAAAAGACCGGTGAATTCTCGAACTTCGATTTTTTCATGTTAAGCGACACTACCAAGCTCGATATAGCACAAGCCGAACGCGATGCCTGGCAACAATTAACTGAACGATTGGGTGATTTATCGAAACAGGTTTTTTATCGTCGCCGCGAAAAAAATATCGGCAGGAAAGTAGGCAATCTCGCAGAATTTTGCCAGCGATGGGGCAGCAATTACGAGCAGATGATTGTGTTGGATGCCGACTCAGTCATGACGGGTGAATGTTTGCTGACACTGGTTCGTCAGATGCAAGCGAATCCTCGCGTTGGATTAATTCAAACTGTTCCGATTCCGGTTCGTCAAACCACTTTTTTTGGTCGCTTCGTGCAATTTGCTGCGGTGCTTTATAGTCCCATGCTGGCCACAGGTTTAGCCTTCTGGCAAACCGATGCAGCGAATTATTGGGGGCACAATGCCATCATTCGTTTGCGTGCGTTTATTGACCATTGTGGCTTACCCAGTTTGGGTGGCCGTGCGCCTTTTGGTGGCGACATATTGAGTCACGATTTTGTTGAAGCCGCGATGTTGCGCCGCGCTAATTGGGATGTGATTTTACTTGCGGATCTGGAAGGCAGTTACGAAGAAGTCCCTTGCAATATTATTGATTACGCCACGCGTGACCGACGCTGGGTTCAGGGCAATATCCAGCATTTGGGAATTCTCGATTTACCCGGTTTGCATCCCATCAGTCGCTGTCATTTTTTCTTTGGTGCGCTTGCCTATATCACGTCGTTAATATGGTTGTTAATGCTGGTACTTTCCACAGCCGATGCGGTTGTTCGCGCACTGAATTCGAATGTGTATTTCACTGAAATCTATCAACTTTATCCCGATTGGCCTATTGCCAAAACCGAACTGATTATCGGCCTGATCTTGTTAACCACTGTTTTATTAATGGGCCCCAAAATGATGGGGGTTCTGATCACGCTTATACACAGAAGAAAAGCCTTTGGCGGCGCCAGGGCCATTATAAAAGGGGCATTGGTTGAAACACTGTTTGCGGTATTAATTGCGCCCGTCATGATGGCGTTTCATGCTTATTTTGTTATCTCCGTGTTGCTGGGATTCAAAGTCAGTTGGGAAGCCCAGGATCGCGAAGGAAGATTGTTAACCTGGGGAGAAGCTTTCGCACGAACATCAAAACTCACCGTCATTGCATTGATTTGGGGATTCATGACGTTTAAGTACGCAACGGTATTTTTCTGGTGGTTAATTCCGGTATTGGTCGGCTTGATTTTAGCGGCACCTCTGGTTCGCTACTCAAGCAGTTTGGATTGGGGAAACAATTGCCGTCGCCACAAAATTTTTCTATGTCCCAGTGAAACGCAACAGGATTCAGCGCTCAGCCAACTCGACCATTTGCTGGCGCAGGATTATCCGAAGCTGCAAGAACCTGCCCCCATTCCCCCCTTACCAGATAATAATTGGGTTGATATGCCGCACCCGCCTTTAGAAAATTTTGTGAAGGTTATTCGCTAACAACATCATTTTGATTGGACAAATCCAGAAACACAAAAGAACTACCAGCGCAGGTTGCTGGTAGTTCCTTACAATAATCAAAAAAGTTGATTACCTTTTTGTGCGCAGTTAGCGATTGAATTGGAAACATAAAATTTCCTGGGCTCGTACTGGCTAGGCTTCTGTCAGAAAATTCTATTTATTTCCTTTTTTTGTAGAGTACTGGACGACTGGGGGCAAAACACAAATCACGCCTTTCAAATCTCGCGCCCTGTATTGCTCCACTTAATGTTAAACGATCATATTCTGAGTCGTTACTGATTTGATTTTGAATTGCCTGATTACCAATCTTGTTCAATTCATCTCTCAATACATCACAAGAGGCTGGTTTATTTTTTAGAGATAGCATTTGTTGTAAGGCTTGATCCGCCACCTTATATGCTTGTGCAGCATGTCCAAGCTCATGGTAGGCAAGCGCTTTTGTATATTCCTGCCAGTCTGCTTGTATCTCTGCTGTAGCAAGGTAGGCATTTTTCCAGCGAGGGAACCAATAAGTTATATGCGCTGACACATCAACCCACCTGATAGTACAAACGTTGGAATTTGCAGAGACTGGATCCAGCCAAAAATTCCAACCGATAATTGCGCCTGTCACAGCATCAACCCGATCAGTAGTTGAAGGCGTACCCGCAACAACTCTTGCCGCATGAGGGATATTCGCTTTCAAACTCTCGATCAATGTAATTGGATTTTCACCCTCAACATCAAAATAATGGGTAGTAACACTTCCTGATACTTTTTGCTTTGCGGGATTTCTAAGATTAGCCCCAACTTCAATCCCCTCAATAGAGGTAAAACTCACAAAGTCATAATTGACAAATTCACTCAGCGCTGATTTTACGAACTCAGGCTGGGTATTTTGCAATGAATTCCAAGGGTTAAAACACTGACGTGTTATACTCTCATCTGCACTGGCATTAAATGATAATAATGCAGCAGCCAAGGCACCCATGAAAAAAAATCTTTTATATTTCATATTTTTCGCTCTCAAGTTTATTTTTAAAATTGTGGAAATTTTAGTTCCCATATCAAGATATTAAGGACGATAAAATATATCTAAACCCGGTTATCATTTTTCCGTCGTCCTAAAACTAATCACCTAAATTATGGATTCCATCACATTCAATGTGCGATATTTTCCCTCAGTAAAATACAGTGGGAAGCCATTTCGGAAACTCCAACATCGCTCATGTAACATAAACGATGTTGATTATTACCAGATTAATATATTCAGATTATGAATCCTCACCACCAAACACTTACATCATCCAAATCACGCGTAGTATTGGTGACGCAATGAATTTCTCCATCACCTAAATGTGCATAATTAAAATCGTCTACCCATCGAATCTCGACACCATGTGGAGAAAGTGCACTCTCAATGGCCTGCTGCAATAGATCCGTTCCGTCCAACACCGGACCAAATTGTTTGGGCGAAACAAACGTATTGTAGCCAAGATGCAATCCGTTAACGGCGTTCGGAATTAATGCGCCTAGAGCCTCAGTGGATTCAAAGGGTTGATTGTAGAGAACGGGAATTCGCACAATATCCTCATCGGTTAAATGCAGCTCTTCGCGTAAAATCACAAGAGCCTCATTTATTTTTTCGGATGCAAAGTCGT
>CAZICR010000247.1:0-2120 GCA_964537795.1 uncultured Cellvibrionaceae bacterium
TAGTGAATGCTTCCCATGCCCCAGGCAAATGGCAAACTTACGATATTATCTTTACTGCACCGAAATTTGACACCCATAAAAAACTGATCAAACCTGGTTACATTAGTGTGTTGCACAACGGCGTGTTAGTGCAAAACCATTTTGAAATTCAAGGTGCAACAGCATGGATCGGCAAGCCGGTTTACGATGCTCACGGTTGCGCGCCACTTAGACTGCAGGATCACGGTAATCCTGTACGCTTCAGAAATATTTGGGTAAGAAAACTCAATTAATCAATACTAATATTGTTGGAAGTAAATTATGTCGCCTCTGATAAAAATTATCAGCTTTTGTGTTGTTATTTTAAGTTCACCTTTTCTTTATGCAGAAGATGTTAATCCGCTACAACAATTTAAAGAAACTAATCACTGGACAAGAGCTGTTTCCGTTAGCGCAGTGGGAAAAAATTTACAGTTCACTGAAACCCGGGATCAAGGCGATATCATCCTTATTCAAGACTGGAAAGAAAGTGGGCATTTGGTTGGGAATAGTCGTTGGGGCGATATGCTATTGGCAATGGAATTTTTAGTGCCTGAAAGTTCTTCTGCAAAATTGTTTTTACAAGGCCGTTATGCTTTGGAATTGACAAATAAAAATAACGAATGGCAACAATTAGTTGTGACTTATCGTGCGCCACGATTCGATGAGGCCAGAAATAAAACTGAAAGCGCATTAATTATGCAAGTCAGGATTAATGGCGAAATAGTGGTTAGTAATCAAATTGTGGCGTCCATCAGCGAAGGTGCCACTATGAATTGGGAAAGTAATACAGGCCCAATCACTATACAAGCGAATGGCCCTTTTGCATTTCGTCGTTTGGCGATTGGTCAGGTAGATTTTTCAAAAATAAAATTGCCGACAAAATCCGGTGAAGCGACTAACGAAAAATCATTAGTCGATTTTGTTAAGCTTGGGAAAGAAACTTTCGAGTCAGTGGGTTGTAATGCTTGTCATCTTGTTGAAAAAAATAATGCGGGTGTGAGTACCGGGCCGAATCTTTACGGCTTGTTTAAGCGTGAGCCCCGTAACCGCAGTGTAGTAGAAGGTGGGGAAGGGCATAAATTTATTATCAAAGCCAATCGTCAATATTTGCATAGTAGTATTCGCGAACCAGCGCGCCAAATAGCGATTAAGGAATCTGGCGATAAAACCGGTGAAGCTTTTTTGCCAATCATGCCTGCTTTTTCGAAAGAAACCTTGTCTGATACACAAATTGATGCCATAGCAGATTATCTGGCGACTTTAAATGAACCTTATGAGCAAGGCCCCTTGGTAAAATTGCAAGAGGTATCAGGTGAAAAAGCTTACGATCCAATCGCGGATCGTTTGCAATTATTAATTAATGATCAGGTAAGAATACAACGCGGCCCTATGATCGGTGTTTCCGGTCGTGCTATTCATGTAGGAACGCCTTGGGGAATACATTATTCATTTGATCCGAGATTATTAGCCGTCACTAAAATTTGGCAGGGTGGCTTTCTGGATATGAGTGGTGAGTTTTTAAATCGCGGTGGTGGTGGTTTAAAAATGGGATATGAAAGCCGCGAAGTGAATCTTGGCTCAAAAGAGTATTTGCTGGCCCCCTTGAATGAAAAAGGCCAAGTGATAGATTTTTCATTTAAAGAAGCCAAATTCGGTGACGTTGAAACCATTAAAAAATCTTTGTATAGCAATGAGGATCATCTGCAAAAACTGAAAGCCATTAATGCCAGCTTTTCAGGATATTCGCGAAACTCGCAAGATAAAAATGCGTTGCCGGTATTTCGATATGCCGTGGGTAAAAATCAAATCAGTATTCAAACCAGTATTTTAAATAATGGGCAAGTGAATATTGAAGTTGAAGGGAAATTATCGACATCACAAAGTTTTTCATTAAATGCTGATGTTCTTAAATCTATACAAGTGACTCAAGGCAAAATAGAAAATAATCAATGGGTTTTGCCAAAAGGAAAAATCAAAGCCAATCTGGCTGCCAGTATAACTTTAGTTGAAAATAGTTGGCGTGCACCTTATTCAACATTTAAATATCAACAACAAGCGGTTGAGGTTAAACAATCTACAGCCAATATGCCAGCGGGTTA
>CAZICR010000247.1:2130-5282 GCA_964537795.1 uncultured Cellvibrionaceae bacterium
GCATAGAAAGTTATTATCCACCGAAAGATAATTATGGTCGTGATCAATTATTTGAAGCTTTGGGGCTGGCCTTGGCTGATGATGACACGCTGGTGATTGCAACACGCACAGCGGGTATTTGGCGATTGGAAAAAGGGCAGTGGAAATTATTTGCTGAAGGCACTTTTGATAGTTTGGGTGTTGTCATTGAAGATAAAAAAGGTTGGGTAGTGGTTGCCGGACAAAAAGCCGAACTCACTCGCATCAGTGATACCAATGGCGATGGCATTGCAGATAATTATGAAACTTTATTTGATGCACATTCCTATCACGGCAATTATCACTCTTACATGCACGGCCCTGTACGCGGTGCAGACGGTGCTTATTATTTCAATATTAATTTAGCTGATGGTAATGATGGCTCCACCTATAAAGCAGGTGGTGCTTACATGGGAACCGCCGGTGGTTTTGCCGGTTGGGCTATTCGTGTAGAACCTAACAAAAAATATTCGCTTTGGGCTAATGGTTTGCGTAGCCCCGCGAGTATAGGTGCTGGCCCTGATAAAAAAATCTGGTATGCCGATAATCAGGGCGAGTATATGGGAACATCAAAATTATTTTTTATTGAAAAAAATAAATTCTATGGCCATCCCTCGGCATTGGTTGATTTACCTGGTATGACTCCTGATTCAAAAGAAATATTATGGGATCAGGTTAAACATAATCGAGTAGATGCTGTAATTTTATTTCCACATAATCGCCTTGCCAATTCACCCGGTAATCCGGCGTGGGACACTACCCAAGGAAAGTTTGGTCCTTTCAAAAATCAAATATTGATGGGTGATCAAACACAATCCAATTTATTCCGCATCACTACCGAAAAAGTTAATCAACATTGGCAAGGCGCAGTCATCCCCTTTATCGATGGTTTGGAATCCGGTGTGATGCGTCCATTATTTTTGCGTGACGGCAGTTTATTCTTGGGGCAAACCGGTCGTGGTTGGCAAGCAAAAGGTGGACATGTTGCAAGTCTGCAAAAAATAAAATGGGATGGCAAAACCATTGCACCTGCCATTTTAAATATGAAAGCCACTGCAACCGGCTTTGATGTTGAATTGACTCAACCGCTTGTTAAAAGACTTCCAACAGAGGAATTACAAAATGCGATCACACTCCAGTCCTGGGTCTACCGCGATGCACCGGATTACGGTTCAGATGAATTAGGTTTGCAACAAGAAAAAATAAAGTCCATTTCCATCAGCGAAGATGCAAAACATATACGCATTTATCTGGATTCCCTGGCTCAACCCAAAATCCACCCGGAACAAACCGCCCGCATTTATCATTTACAAATCAAACCCGAAAAATGGTTTACCGATCTGGCACCAGAAACCCTGCAGGCTTATTACACTTTGTATGAGTTTGCGAAAAAGTAATTGATATTCTTCCCCCTTATGCCACGCATAATCACAAGGATGTGATCTATATTTCACTTGAATTGCACTTGACGCCCCACAGCTTTCAGAATACTTTCATGACCTAATCCTTAATTGGGAAGGAATTGTCGTGCGATGCAGTTTTATTAACTGAAAAGCGGGTTCTGAAGTGGAGAAATTAAATAGTCCAATTTAAAAATTAGATTCCATAAAAAATAGGAGCAAACCATGAACAAAGACACTTTTTGGAAAATAATCGATTCATCTCGTAAAGAAGCGGCCAACGATCCCGATGTGCAAATTGATACATTGGAAGAAGCTTTGTCGAAGTTATCACCGGAAGATATTGTTGCTTTTGATCGTTGGATGCGTGAATACCATTTGCGTGCTTACACATGGGGACTTTGGGCGGCGGCTTATATTATCGGTGGCGGTTGTTCGGATGATGGTTTTATGGATTTTCGTGGTTGGTTAATTTCCAAAGGTGAAAAAGTGTATGAGGCGGCATTTGCTGATCCTGAAACATTGGTGGATGTAGTGACGGATGAAGATGCGGGTGGTCAGATAGAAGGCTTTCTTTATATTGCCAATCAAGTCTGGTCTGAAAAAACCGGCAAGGATATGGATGATTTTCCCTATCCTGACATGAAATATCCTGATGACCCCAGTGGGGAGTCCTGGGATGAAGATGATTTGGAAAAGTTATATCCAAAACTCACTAAAAAATTTGGTTAGTTATTTTTGTTTTCAGATTGAAATGTATAATAAAAAAGAGACGCGATTGCGTCTCTTTTTTTGTCCTTTTTATTTTGTGATTTATCAGTGTTTCCACCAATCTTTTGGCCACTTGTTCATCTTGTGGGCAGTTTCCAATAACCATACGAAGTTGTAATCACGAGCATTGGTACAAGTGCTTTCGTAAGCATTTTTCTTGTGATCCCATTTTTTGAAATGTTCTTTTCCGTCAGTACACAAAGGCGGCACTGTAGTGGTTAAATCAAATTCCCAAATTGAATCACCGAAACCATTGGGTACTTTTGCCAAATCGGTTGAAGCTGGATGTTGAACGGAAATTACAAACTTGGTTGGGTCTGCAGGATTAAAAATCATGCCTGTTGCCTCAGATCCACCTACTTGAACACTCATAAAGTGATCGAGTGATTCGGCAACGCCGTCATTATTGGTGTCGCGTGCAAACCAGATATCACCGCCAACATTGTCACCATTGGGTGAATCTTCAATCACATAAATATTTCCCAATGCATCCTGAGCCAAATTATCCGGTGAATTTAATACGCCAGTAGTCGGTTGGAAGCCTTGATTTTTTGGAGTATTTTTTTCAGATAAATATTCGCGCACAATCACTTTATCTTTATTTATTACTTCAACTGAGTAAACAGCCTGTTCTGAAGTTGCCGTGAAATAAAAGGCTTCGCGGCCGTTGGCTAATTTACCAACTTCCATATCTTCAGGGCGACCGTAAGGTGTACCGCCAGCTTCATCAGCAGCCAGACGGCCACCCATATTGGTGTTGTTAAATGGACTGGTTGTTGTGAGTGGTGTTCCATTTGCATCGGTCAATGGAATCCAGGTTCCTGCACCTGTGCGTGGCTGCGACAGATTGGCTGTTGCATTCCAGTTGCCGGTTACATCACCTTTAAATCCATCAATCGCCAATACAAATGTTTGACCTTTGGTGTAATCACCGGCTTTGGTCATAACAAATTTGTAAATAGA
>CAZICR010000248.1:0-5279 GCA_964537795.1 uncultured Cellvibrionaceae bacterium
GAGATTGTGGGCTCGATAAAACGCGTTAACGATATTATGTCGGAGATTGCAGCGGCATCGAATGAGCAATCGACGGGAATTGAAGAGGTATCGACAGCGGTGTCGCAAATGGATGAAATGACACAACAAAATGCCGCGTTGGTGGAGCAAGCTGCTGCTGCTGCTGAGAGTTTGCAAACACAAGCGGATCAGCTTTCACAAAGTGTTGCGCAATTTAAACTATCGAATGATCAGCAAACGAGATCAGCGACAAAAGCAATGTTGGTGGCACCGAAAGAAAATCGTCAAGTTGCTTCGTCGACCAAACCCATGAAGAAATTGTCACTACCCAAATCCAATGCAGAAGATGAATGGGAAACCTTTTAGTTATTAACCGCTTGCTATTCGGAAATGAATGAGGAAATTATGAATTTTCGTAAAAAACTTTATGCACTCGCTGGTTTGGGTCTTTTGGCATCGTTACTGGTCGCGTTGGTTGGAATGTATGCGGAGAACAGGCTTATTGATGCCAGTTCAAAACAATTGTTGATCAGTTCCGCTCTTAAAAATCATATGGATGTGGATATGATGCACGATGCCATACGTGGGGACATACTTGCGACGCTTCTGGCGGCATCAAAAAATGACCGTGAGGGCATTGCCAAAGCAAAAGCCGATTTAAATGAACACAGTGAAAATATTCGAGATTCCGTTGAAGCGAATAATAAGCTTGACCTCGACAGCGATGTAAAACGGTTGTTGAACAATCTTGAACCCGCAGTTAATGATTATGTAAAGTCTGCGCAGATTCTAATTTCGTCAGCTGAGAAAGATGCTACTACTGCAGAAATATTGTTACCGGACTATATGGTTGCGTTTGAAAATCTGGAAGATGAAGGTGGAAAAGTTGCATCAAAAATAGAAGAAATCAGTCTTCTGCGAGAACAACAAAATAATAAAGCGATAAATAGCGCGCAAATGCTTTCCTGGATTATTTTAATAGTCGCTGCGTTCGTGCTGGTTGTGTTCAGTGTTTATACCATTAGAAATATTTTAAGTCAGTTGGGAGGAGATCCGAGCATATTGCAAGCGGCTGCGATTAAAGTTAGCGCTGGAGATTACAGCGTTGAATTACCACCTTCTAATGAAAGTAGTGTGATGGCCGCAATGGAAACCATGATTGCTTCAATCAAAACCAATATGGCTGCTGCTGCACACAACCAACGAATTAAAAATGCACTGGATGTCACTTCAAGCAACGTAATGTTAGCGGATGCAAACCGCATTATCATCTACATGAATAAATCCGTCGAAAAAATGTTACGTTTTGCTGAAAGCGATTTGCGTAAAGCGTTACCGCATTTTTCCGTTGATAAGGTCGTCGGCAGTAATATGGACATTTTCCATAAAAATCCCTCGCATCAATCAACCTTGTTAGACAATCTTCGTGCAACTTATGTGGGTAATATCGTGGTTGCTGGAAGAAGTTTCCGATTAATCGCCAATCCAATTTTTAATGAAACGGGAGAGCGTTTGGGTTCAGTTGTCGAATGGCTGGATCGCACGGACGAAGTTGCTGTTGAGCAGCAAGTTAGTCATTTAGTGGATGGTGCGGCTGCAGGAAACTTCAGTGTCAGGATTTCCACAACCGGCAAAGAAGGATTTTTCCTGAAATTGGCTGAAGGTTTAAATCAATTGGTCAATACGGCGGATAAAGGTTTAAATGACGTTGCTCGTGTTTTGGGTGCAATCGCCAAAGGCGATCTAACTGAAAAAATTACCGCTGATTATTCAGGTACTTTTGGTGATCTGAAAAATTATTGTAATGACACAAGTGAAAGTTTAACCACAATGATGATGGACATTCGCAACGCATCGGAAACTATTTTTACGGCATCTAGTGAAATTGCACAAGGCAATGCGGACTTGTCGTCGCGCACTGAACAACAGGCGGCTAATCTCGAAGAAACTGCATCCAGTATGGAAGAATTAACCTCCACAGTGAAATTAAATGCAGACAATGCCAAACAGGCCAACGTACTCGCCGAAAAAGCCTCAACTGTGGCAATAGATGGTGGAGCCTTGATTCAGCAAGTTGTTACAACCATGACAGACATCAATCAATCTGCAAAAAAAATCAGTGACATTATTGGTGTGATTGATGGCATTGCTTTTCAAACGAATATTCTCGCATTGAATGCAGCAGTTGAAGCGGCGCGTGCAGGTGATCAAGGGCGTGGGTTCGCTGTGGTGGCATCTGAGGTTCGTACCTTGGCGCAACGCTCAGCAAATGCTGCAAAAGACATTAAAGCGCTGATCAATGATTCAGTACAGAAAATCGAAAGTGGTAACTCATTGGTGAATAAATCCGGTGAAACCATGAAAGATATTGTGGATTCAATCAAGCGTGTTAACGACATAATGTCAGAAATTGCAGCGGCTTCAAATGAACAATCAACAGGAATCGAAGAGGTTTCTACGGCTGTATCCCAAATGGATGAAATGACACAGCAAAATGCGGCTTTGGTTGAACAAGCCGCTGCAGCCGCAGAAAGTTTGCAAACACAAGCTGATCAGCTTTCGCAAAGTGTCTCACAATTTAAACTATCGAATGATCAGCAAACTAGATCAGTGAGAAAGGCAATGTTGGCGGCACCTAAAGAAAGTCGCCAAGGTGCTTCGTTGACCAAGCCAATGAAAAAATTGTCACCACCCAAATCCAATTCAGAAGATGAATGGGAAACGTTTTAGCTATCAATCTCCATAGGAGAAATTGTTATGGCACTTGTTAAAAATATTTCCAGTCTTTTTAATACATCCGAAGCCGTTGTTGTATCGCAAGATGAGTTATCAAATTTGCGTGGCCAGATCGCGGCAATCAGTAAATCCCAGGCGGTGATTGAATTTAATCTCGACGGAACGATTATTTTTGCCAATGATAACTTTCTAAATGTTCTTGGCTATCAGCTTGACGAAGTAAAAGGGAAGCACCATAGCATGTTTGTGGATTCCAACTATCGCTCCTCACTTGAGTACCGTAAATTTTGGGAAAAATTAGGGCGTGGAGAATACGATGCCGGCCAATACAAACGTATTGCAAAATCTGGACAAGAAATCTGGATTCAAGCCAGCTACAACCCAATATTCGATTCAAACAATCGGCCTTACAAGGTTGTGAAGTACGCTACAGATATTACCGCAGAAAAAAACCGAAATGCTGACTATGAAGGTCAGTTAGCTGCTATCTCTACTTCTCAGGCTGTGATTGAATTCAATCTTGATGGAACTATTTTGAATGCCAATGAAAATTTTCTTAAGACAGTCGGCTATAGCTTAAATGAAATTAAAGGTCAGCATCACAGTATGTTTGTTGATTCGGCCTATAAGAATTCTGAAGAATATCGCCAATTTTGGCGCAAGTTGTCTAATGGAGAGTATGAGTCCAGTCGTTTCCCTCGAGTTAGTAAAACGGGTAAAACAATTTGGATTCAGGCTAGTTATAATCCCATTAGGGATTTAAATGGTCGACCTTATAAAGTTGTTAAATATGCAACTGACATTACTGCTCAAGTGAATGCAGAAAATATACTGCGTGAAACAGTCAGCGAAATCCAAAAAGTGCTAGGTGCAGCAAGTGACAGTGATTTTTCTCTGCGGGTCGATATAAAAGATAAAACGGGTGACTTGAAGGCCCTGAGTGAAAGCGTCAATTCACTACTGGATACCTTTTCGGACGTAGTGGAAAATATAAAAATCACTACTGACACTATTTTCACTGCATCCAGCGAAATTGCACAAGGCAATGCCGATTTATCGTCCCGCACCGAACAACAAGCAGCGAATTTGGAAGAAACAGCATCGAGTATGGAAGAGTTAACTTCAACCGTTAAGCTGAATGCGGATAATGCCAAACAAGCTAACCTACTTGCTGAAAAAGCCTCTGGCGTTGCAACTGATGGTGGATCATTGATTCAGCAGGTTGTTGTCACAATGGATGATATTAATCAATCTGCGAAAAAAATCAGTGACATTATTGGGGTGATAGACGGTATTGCGTTTCAAACCAATATTCTCGCATTGAATGCTGCAGTAGAGGCAGCACGCGCTGGTGATCAAGGGCGCGGTTTCGCAGTAGTTGCCAGTGAGGTTAGAACGCTTGCGCAACGTTCGGCAAATGCAGCAAAAGACATCAAAGCATTAATCAATGATTCCGTACAGAAAATTGAAAGTGGAAATTTGCTGGTGAATAAATCCGGTGAAACCATGAAGGAAATTGTCAATTCGATTAAGCGCGTTAACGATATTATGTCGGAAATCGCGGCTGCGTCGAATGAACAATCAACAGGAATCGAAGAAATTTCGACCGCTGTGTCGCAAATGGATGAAATGACGCAGCAAAATGCTGCACTGGTAGAAGAGGCAGCAGCAGCGGCAGAGAGTTTGCAATCGCAAGCAGATCAGCTAACCAGCAGTGTTGCTAGATTTAAGCTTCTTAATCAACAACATTCCAATAATCCTGCGACTCAAAAACGTGTGACTTCATCGGTTGGTATGGCTACAAAAAGTAAACCTGGCCAGATGATTAAGAAAAGCAGGCCTGTGCAACAAAACACAGATGATGAATGGGAAACATTCTAAGAGGATGTTTTCTATTTTTACCCCGATAAAAATGATGCTGGTTAAATGCCGATTAACAGTGAATAGGAGTCGTTGTGACGGTTGCAAGTCTTAATGATAGAGAATTTCACTACACTGATGCTGATTTTGAACGCGTCCGCCGAATCATATACAAAAAAGCCGGAATCAATTTATCGGATAGTAAAAAGCAGTTGGTTTACAGTCGATTGGCCAGACGTTTACGTGCTTTGGGGTTACCGGATTTTGTTGCATATCTTGCCTATCTTGAATCCAGGGATGAGGAACAGCAGGAGTTTGTGAATGCGCTTACCACCAACCTTACCTCTTTCTTTCGTGAAGAACATCACTTCAAAATTCTTTATGATTTTGCAAAAGCCTTCAAACATAGACGTCCTTTACGCGTGTGGTGTGCGGCAGCCAGCACAGGTGAAGAACCTTATTCAATTGCCATAACACTGGCTGAAGCTTTTGAGCGGTATGATCCGCCAGTGGAAATAGTTGCCTCAGACATCGATAGTAATGTGTTGAATGAAGGGCAAGCAGGCATCTATAACTTAAATAGAATAGAAAATTTGAGTATTGAGCGTAAACGTCAATTCTTTTTAAAAGGTAAAGGGGAACAAAACGCCGGTAAAGTAAAAGTTATAAAGGATTTAACTCGC
>CAZICR010000249.1:0-5245 GCA_964537795.1 uncultured Cellvibrionaceae bacterium
GGGCGATCACCATAGTGAGCTGCTTACCTTCCATTTTGGCAGCTTGCTCAACGGCACCCATCTCAGTCAAGTCGGTCTCGATGCGCTGCATCATTTCCATACCTAACTCCTGATGGGCAAGTTCGCGACCCCGAAACTTTAAGGTTATCTTGGCCTTGTCCCCATGCTCAAGGAAGCGCATTACAGCTTTCAGTTTTACCTGATAGTCCGCTTCCTCAGTCCCTGGGCGAAATTTCATTTCTTTAATTTGCTGCTGCTTTTGTTTCTTCTTGGCAGCCGCTTTGGTTTTTTTGATCTCAAACAGATGTTTACCATAGTCCATGATCTTACAGACTATCGGATCGCTGTCAGCGACTATCTCCACCAAATCCAGAGTTGCTGCCTGGGCTTTTGCCAATGCTTCACTCAAAGGAACAATGCCGACCTGCGTACCTTCAGCATCGATTAAACGAACGGTTTTGGCTTCTATCTGATCATTGATCCGCGCTTTTTTAGAATTGCCTTTAACAGCTGCGGGTGGATTGTCTCGTTTGATAATCGTATCTCCAAAAAATAAATCGGAATCCTGATGTTTTTTTATTCGCCAGCAGAAAAAATTCTGCCTCGACGCGCTATTTCGGCGGTCAAGCGATCAATAAAAGCATCAAGGGTCATAACACCAAGGTCGCTGCCGTCGCGCGTACGCACTGCAACTGATTGATTTTCAACCTCTTTATCGCCAACGACGAGCAGGTAGGGAACCCGCTGTATGGTGTGCTCGCGGATTTTAAAGCCGATCTTCTCGTTTCTCAAGTCCGGAATCACACGAACCCCCTTTTCACGTAAGGTTTTTTCAATCAATTTCACATATTCGGACTGATTATCGGTGATATTCATCACGGCAACCTGGGCTGGCGCTAACCAAACCGGGAAAGATCCTTCATAGTGTTCAATCAAAATTCCCAAGAAGCGTTCGAAGGAACCCAGGATCGCACGATGCAACATGACCGGACGTTTACGCTGGTTATCTTCCGCCACAAATTCGGCGTCCAATCGTTCCGGCAACACATAATCCAATTGAATAGTCCCGCACTGCCATGAACGACCCAAGGCATCCTTAATTTGATACTCAATCTTGGGACCATAGAAAGCGCCCTCGCCCGGCAATTCTTCCCACTCAAGACCTGCCGCGCGCAAAGCATGACGCAAACCTTCTTCGGCTTTATTCCAGGTTTCCAAACTTCCTGCATATTTTTCGGGGCGAAGTGATAACTTCACCGCGATATCAGTAAAACCAAAATCATCATAAACAGACTTCAGCATTTGGTTAAAAGATGAAACCTCATTCACTACCTGATCTTCAGTACAGAAGATATGCGCATCGTCCTGCACAAATCCGCGCACACGCATAATGCCATGCAAAGCGCCTGAAGCTTCGTTGCGATGGCAAGAACCAAATTCTGCCAAACGCAAAGGTAAATCTTTGTGCGAACGTAAACCGTGATTAAAAATTTGAATGTGCCCAGGGCAGTTCATCGGCTTGACAGCATATTCACGCTTTTCAGATTCAGTGGTGAACATATTGTCGCGATAATTTTCCCAGTGGCCGGATTTTTCCCAAAGCACACGATCCATAATCAACGGCGTTTTTACTTCCTGATAACCCCAATCATTTTGCTTGGCACGCATGTACTGTTCGATTTGTTGCCACAAAGTCCAACCTTTCGGATGCCAAAACACCATACCAGGTGCTTCATCTTGCAAATGGAATAAATCAAATTTTTTCGCAAGCTTACGATGGTCACGTTTCGCCGCTTCTTCCAACAAATTCAAATAGGCTTTCAATTGTTTAGCATCAGCAAATGCAGTACCGTAGATACGTTGTAATTGTTTGTTGTTAGAATCACCACGCCAATAAGCGCCGGAAACCCGCATCAATTTAAAATTCAAACAAAAACGCATATTCGGCACATGCGGGCCACGACACATATCGACATATTCTTCATGGTGATACAAACCGGGAGTCGCATCTTTCGGCACATCGCGATCCAAAATTTCCAACTTATAAGTTTCGCCGCGTGCAGTGAAAACATCATAGGCTTCTTGCCAGGTTGATTTCTTTTTCACTACATCGTATTCAGTTTTGGCGAGAGACAACATACGTTCTTCCAAACGCGCAATGTCTTCATCAGTTAACTTGTGCTCAAGATCAACGTCATAATAAAAACCATTATCGATGGTCGGCCCAATGGCCATCTTAACGTCGGGAAATAATTGCTTGATGGCATGCCCAAGCAAGTGCGCACAGGAATGGCGAATAATTTCCAAACCATCTTCATCTTTGGGAGTGAAAATCACCAGATCTGCATCTTCAGTAATCAGATCGCTAGCATCTACACGCTGACCATTCACACGGCCACCCAATGTGGCTTTAGCCAAACCAGCACCTATAGAGGCAGCAACTTCATAAACAGAAACGGGATTTTCGAATGGACGTTTGGAACCGTCAGGAAGAGTAATAACAGGCATGATATATCCTTGGTCAGTGGTGACCCCTACGAAAGGTCACGTGATAAATAATAAAAACACATACATGAATCCCACACCTACGAATGTGCGGGCTGGCAAGTATAGGGAGAGAGATTAATCATGGCAACCTTGACGCGAAGATCAAGTATAACGAATAATCATCGCTTTATAACACCACTATAAAGGATTGAATAATGACCTCATCGATTAGTCAGCCCCTTAACTTTCTATATAAAACTCTGGCCAAATTTTTTTTAATTGTTTGTATAACTACAGGGTTTCCAAATATCGCCCAAAGTCAGGATAAGCAGATTGAAACAACAACGTCATTAACCCCGTACCAGTTGTGGAAAAACAAACTGACTTCCGAATCAGGCAATATCAACTTTACGACCGCATTGAATCAAAATGGAAGACTTACATTGGTATTCTCGAATCACAAAACAATGTCTCCAACTCATGACCTGATTAGAATCACTATATCAGATCAAGATTGCATTGGTGAGCATGAAGCTTCCATCTCATTCAAAGAAAACAGGAAAAACACTCTTACCCGATATTTCACAGAAAGAACACCATGGAAACAGGACATGAATCTTTCAATAACATGGACTGAAGATAGATTATTCACTGTCAAATTAAATGACCAACCAATCCAAATTTCAATTCAAAAAAAACCAGAATATATATACCTGATGAGCAATCAATCTATTGAACTTAAAAACTTCAAATTAATTCAATAATTAAGAAGACTTACCATGAAAAGTATGACAATCCTGCTATTTATTTTATCTACCATAATTTCCACTCAATCATTAGCAGACTTTAATCTGGGAATGGAATATTACAGCAAAAAAGATTACGCCAAAGCCTTCAAGGAGTTTGATGAAGCTGCAAAAAATGGTGATTATGATGCTCAATTCAATGTGGGAGTTATGCATTTAAAAGGAGAGCACACAACAAAAAATGCACCCATGGCATATGCCTGGTTACGATTAGCCGCTCAAGCCAAAGTTTATGAAGACAAAGGTGTCTATAAAAAAGTTTATGCAAAGTTAAATGATTCAGAAAAAAAACTGGCCGATTCTTTATACGAAGAAACCGAACGGGAATATAATGACCTGGCAGTTTTTAACAAACTTCAACCGACATTAAATACCACCACCGAGCTAAAGAAACACAGAATTATCCGAACAGTAACACCCACATATCCAAAGCATGCCAAAGCTGACGTTGGCTGGGTGGATATTATTTTCAGTATTGATAAAGATGGCACCACAAGAGACCACATAGCATTCTTTTCTTCTGATAAAGCATTCGAAAAAAAGGCATTGGAAGGAATAAGAGGGTTTTTATTTGAACCTTCTGTGGTTAATACAAAACCTGTTACGGTTAATGGTCTTCGCTATAGATTTACCTTTATTATGTCTGGTATTAAATACAACGAGAAAGCCATTAACGAAACACTTTCCACATTGCGCACAAATGCCCAAAAGGGGATCGCTTCAGATATATTTAATTATGCCTACTTTATCGAAGCCTTACCCTCGCTAACAAAAACTGTAAAAATAGAAGACAATCCAAATGATTGGTATTTAACAGCAGCGAACAAAGGCAGTTCACCGGCTTCTTTTTTCCTTGGAAAAAACTTGCTCAATGGCAACATGTGTGAAGTTGACGGAACCAAAAGTACAAGCTGGTTAGTTAAAGCATCACAGGGAAATTTAAGTGAAGCACAATATCTGCTAGCAATTGAATCATTTAGCGGTGCCAGAATTGAAAAAAATGAAGAAAAGGGCCTTTATTGGTTAAAACGTTCTGCAGAAAATAGTGATGTAGCCAAACTTCGATTAGCTTGGATTCTTTCCACTCACAACAATAAGAACCACAGAGATAATAATTTGGCTGCTGAATATTTTAATAAAGTTTCAAAAAATCATACAGATCGTCAAACCTATTTCAGGACAGCTGCCGCAATAGCAGCCAATAATAATGATTTTAAACAAGCAATAAAATGGCAAAAGAAAGCCATAGATGATGCGGAAGATCTGGAATTACCACTTGATACAGTGAATGCACAACTAACCAGTTATCAAGCGGGAAAACCCTGGCATGAGGCTCCATAACCATGAAACTCCGTAATCTGGCCATTTTTGTCATTGTCGCGGGCATAGTTTTCGCGATGGGCAAACTATCCCTCAAGCCCATCGAAGTCAGAACCACCAACCTGCACAGCAATGAAGTAGTACTTTACGCGACAGACTGGTGTGGCTATTGCCGAAAAGCCCGTGATTTTTTCAAAGAAAATAATATTACTTACACTGAATACGATATTGAAAAATCCGTCGAAGCTAAAAACAACTACGACCAACTAAAAGGAAGAGGGATTCCTGTAGTAGTCATTAATGGCAAAATTATTGATGGGTATAATCCGAGCTTGATGGAAAAACTACTGGCGATCAAATAAGAATCACCCTTAACTTTCACTACTACACAAAATCTTACTCAACGCACTCACCAGACGATTAATTTCTACCGGCTTTGTCAGGTAATCAAAAAAGCCGGAGTTTTTTCCTTTTTCGATATCGTACGGCATGGCATTCGCGGATAAGCCGATTACGGGAATGTCTTTGGTGATGGTGTCATTTTTTAATACTTCCAATACTTGGTAACCATCCATGCCCGGTAAGTTAATATCCAGAATAATCACATCGAATTTCATACTGCGAGCTTTGTA
>CAZICR010000250.1:0-5237 GCA_964537795.1 uncultured Cellvibrionaceae bacterium
ATTCGGGAAGACAAACCGGCCAAAGCAGACTACGACTCACAAGCTGCTTTTGTCGTAGATCCTTCAAGCATTAAAGAGCCACCCGTGGTGGGCATATCCTTGGTATCAAAATTATCTTTTAACACCACTGGAATGCCGTGTAATGGCGAACGCGGCCCTTTGGTTTTCCGTTCCATATCCAAGGCACGCGCCAAAGCCAGAGCCTCAGTGTTGAGGGTAATCACGGAATTAATTTTTGGCCCTTGTTTATCGTAAGCCTCAATGCGCGCTAGATAGCGTGTCACCAGCTGCTCTGAAGTCACAGTACCTGCTTTAAATTCGGCATTCAGATCCGCAAGAGTGGCGGAAGCCAACGGGATTGATTGCGCCAATGCGGTGGAACTTATCAGAGCCATACCCACAGCGAGCATGCGGATTTTAAACGTCTTTAGCGAGAGCATGGTTGATCACCTTGATGAGATGCCGATTAACATGAAAGACGATAAGTCCCTTACTCACCCTACCGATGAACAAAATTGAACTGGGGTATATGCGCTAACTAACGTCTTGATCAGGTCACCCAAGAATCCGGAGGCCTGTCATGTCATTCTTATTGCGCCGTTGTCTGTTTTTTAGCTTTATCGCCAGCATATTGCTGTTCGTCTCATCACCATTGTTTACCAAAGAGCAATCCCGGACTTTCACATTGGAAGAAGCCAGCATTCAGGACATTCAAGCCGCCATCGACAGTGGGTCACTGACGTATGAGGAATTGGTGCGTATGTACCTCGCCCGAATTGCCGCTTATGAAGATGCAGGCCCCAAACTCAATTCCATCATCACGCTGAATCCCGAAGCGTTAAAAATTGCTGCGCAGTTGGATAAGGAATTTAAAACCTCGGGCAGGCGTTCGGCACTACATGGTATTCCGGTGTTACTCAAAGACAATGTGGATACGGTCGATATGCCGACCACCAACGGCTCGGTGATACTCAAAAATTCCATTCCACCCAACGATGCCTTTATTGCGCAAAGACTGCGTGCCGCAGGCGCCATTATTTTGGGCAAAGCAGCCATGGGGGAATTTGCCGGCGGCAGCTACAACTCAGTCACAGGTCAAACCATTAACCCCTACAACTTCAAACGTCACACCGGCGGTTCCAGTTCCGGGTCAGGCGCTGCAATCGCTGCTAACTTTGCGATGCTGTCGGTGGGTACCGATACCAGCACTTCTGTGCGTGGACCTTCTGCTTACAACGGCATTGTCGGCTTACGTCCCACTACCGGTTTAATTTCGCGAGATGGCATTGCACCCAAAAATTTAAATTTTGATTCGGCGGGACCTATGGCGCGCAGCATGCGTGACATGGCGCTGATGATGAATGTTTTAGCGGCACCGGATGCGGCCGACCCACTTAATTTACAAGTGTGGAATCAACACAAACAGTTAAACCCCGATGTTTTTAATAAAAATAAAAACCAGATCGACTACACAGAATTTTTAAATGCTGATGGCTTACGTGGTGTTCGATTAGGCGTGGTGCGGGATTTTTTTGGAGGCGATCCTGAAATTGATGCGCTGGCTGACGCGGCGTTGAAAAAAATGCAGGCATTGGGCGCAACCTTGGTCGAGATTAATTTGGATAAAGATTTTGTTGATGCCTATTTAAATGAAGGCGGTCGCAACATTCGCAAAATTAGCGATTACCGTTTTAAAGCAGATTGGGAAAAATATTTATCAACACTGGATGCCAGCGTTCCCAAAACGGTGGCCGAATTTGTGAAAATTTATGAAACTGTCGTCAATAAATCAGCCTTGCCGGTTGAAGACAGCGTGATGAATTTATTAAAAAGCTCACTCACAACTTCAACTGATGATCCTGCTTATAAAACCCTAATCGAAACCACGCTACCCAATGCCACGCGTGCAAAATTACAATTGTTTAAAAAATATAATGTCGATGCTTTAGTCTTTCCTTACCAAAGCAGTTTCGCACCACCAATCAAAAACCCTGCCTATGCAATTGAAGATCCCAGTTTTGTTGCGTCCACCAGAGCACAACCCGCGATTCTCAGCGGTTATAGTTCTGTAGGGTTTCCTTCGTTGGTAGTGCCTATGGGGTTTGGCAGCCAAGGTTTACCTATGGCAATCACTTTTTTCGGTAAACCCTATGATGAAGCCAAATTAATTAGCTTCGGTTTTGCTTATGAGCAAGCGAGCAAAATGCGTAAACCTTCACCCTTGTTACCACCACTGACACCTGAAGTTAAATAATCAAAACCCATGACCACACACCACTTGGTGTGTGGTAGGGGTCAAAGCAGAAATAACGTCTTAGAAATTAGCAATCGCAAAAACTTCATGGGTGGAGTAGCTCCTCTTTATTACTCGACTCTTTTTGTTGCCTCTTATTGTAAGCCGAGGAACATTTGTCCCTCATTGAGAGAGCAACACTTTTTTATTCCGAACTGCCGTGAACACAAAGTGTCACGGCCAAAGGCAATTGACATAAGGCAATGCCCTATGCTGAATTTTCCAATCGATTCTCAAATATTCAAGACCAATTTTCTTGAGCAACGGCCATTACTCATGCCAGCGGCTAGCTCTTATTCAATGGATTGGAATCATCTTGATGAAATATTGCAAAACATGGAACCCGATGAGCAATCGATCCAATTATTTCTCAAAGGAGAAATTCCGGGAAATTATTATCTCGATCAAACTGTAGAATTCGGACGTCAACATCTGCGCATCAACCAATATCGCTTTTACGAATATCTGGAACATGGCGCAAACCTGGTGATCAACCGCGCCGAAAATTATTCTTCATTGGCAAGAGAATTAAGTTTTGCTATTAGTAAATTTTCACAGCAGCCCACCAGTAGCAATTTTTATTTCAGTTTTTACTCTGAAAAAAATAAAATCCCAAAAGAAGAAACACCATTTGGAAAACACTGGGATACCCACGATGTATTTGCCATACAGTTAATGGGCAAAAAACACTGGCGACTGTTCCCACCTACACTGCCGTTGCCCTTAAGTCATCAGACAAGTAAACAACACCAACCTCCATCAAACTCCAGTATCGAATATGTATTGAATCTAGGTGATATTTTGTATATTCCACGAGGCTGGTGGCATGAGGTCACCCCGATGGAAGTAGATTCAGCGCACTTGTCATTGGGCACTTACGCCGCTTCTGTCTCGGATTATATTTTGTGGACAATGAGTAAAACCTTGCCCCAAGTGCAGGATGCCCGTCGAGGTTTTTTTCAGCAAAGCGATTTGGTGAAAATTCTCGAAGGAATAATCGATTCAGTAAAACCTGAATTACTCAGTCAACAAAATTTCGCCGATTTTATGCAACACAACCATTCGCGCGAACGATTAAGGGGTAACTTTAATACTGCACTAACTCTTGGCAAAAAAATTACCAATCCCCTCACCGATCATCGATTCACGTTAACCAGCGTTTTCCACGCAGATCAACTCGAACAAGATATTCGTGTAAATGGAGGACGCTTGCGATTAAGCCCGGTGAGTCGCGCGATTATTCACAGCCTATCCGTTCAAGAATTTTTATCGGGTAAGGAAATCTACGCAAAAATTCCACAATTCACTGAAGCCATGCTTGAGGTTGCGCTATTGGATCTGGCTCGTCACGCGGTGATCCGGATTGATCTACCCGTTTCCTGATCAGCTACCAGCAATTTCACTCATTAGATTTAACTCATCGAGGAAAATATTTATGAAAATTTACCCAGCTCGCCACTTTCATCTTTTACCTAAAATAGGTTTGTTGATCAGTCATCTGCTATTGGTTAACGCGGTTTATGCCTTGGATAAAAAACCGGAAATCGCTATTTTTTCCGGGCCCACAGCCACCATTCAAAATAACAAACCTTTGATCACCAGTAATAAAGCCCGCGAACAATATGGCTTACCTTTACTGAAAAATACCTGGGGAGAAGTAGCGGTAGATTGGCCGCGCTATCAGCGATTGGCAGCACCAGTAACGGTTTATATTGAAATGTTCACTGCGCATCCTTTGGAAGCTGATGTCGCTGAACTCTATGCAAAACCGGATGGTTACATAAATGCTAAAGGTGAATTTTCCAAACAAAAAAATCATGAATCGGATAAACCGGTTTATGCCGTTACATTAAAACCGGAAGATGGTTTGTATGCGCTGCCTTACATGGGACGACAAGCCAATGGTCAAGCCTGGGAAGGTGTTGCCACTGATCCCAAAGCACCCTTCTCACAATCTCGCCAAACATTTGTGCCAGACGCTTCACGAATTTTTGAAGAAATTGAACGTAACGGCGGCGACATTTATGCGAAAGCCCATTACGATTTTTATCGCGCTGTACCCGCCGGTGGTTATACCAAAGGACTGACAAAGGAAAAGCGTACCGATGTGGGCGAGGGCGATATTCCGCCGGAAAAATTAGGTGAAGATTTTTTTACTTACGGCCCTTATGGTTTCGCTCAAGGGCGATCCAAAATGGCAAGCTCGGTTAATTATGTTCAAAACGCTTTATCAAGCGGTAAATATGCAGGAGCTATCTGGCTGGAAGGCAGTCCATCCATCGAAAACACCAGTTACTGGTTAAGTTTGTTGGTCGACACACAACTGCCCATCACCGCTAATTCGGCACACAGAAGCCGCGGAGAAATCAGTCCTGATGGCGATGCCAATATAATTCAGTCAATCAATTTTATTCTTTCAAAAGTTTGGGCCGATGAGCAAGGTCGCAACCAATTGGGCGCAGTCATGATTCAGGATGAAATTATTTATTCGGCGCGCGAAATCGAAAAAGGCGATGCACACCCTGGCGGTTATGTGGTTACCGGTGGCTACGGCGGAATCTTTGGTTCAATGACTGCAGGAGCCTATCTAACCAATACTCCTACTCGTAAACACACATGGAAATCGGACGTGAGATTGAGTCAGTTACCTGCAACTATTGAGGGACAAATCAAACGCAATCGTAAATTTTCGAATGTGCAAGTCCAGATTAAAAATGCCTCCGGTGAACTCTTGCCAAGTGCAATTCCGAAAATTTCTTTGCTGAAAGGTGATAGTTGGTACGACGATGAAGGTGGCCCTAATCCCACCAATGAAAAAGGAATTATTGCCAATATTGAGCAATTACTTGAATATCCACTGGCCGGTTTGGTGGGCGAAGGTACTGCACCCTACTCCAGCATGTCAGCATCTCAGGATCGAGCGCTGGAAAAAGCCGTGCTCAAT
>CAZICR010000251.1:0-3563 GCA_964537795.1 uncultured Cellvibrionaceae bacterium
ACAATTTTTTCCAAATTACGAACCGAACTACATAAAGGCCCGCATAAAACCAGCGCGGAAAATGATGCTGAAATCACTAGTCAATTAATTAATAAAATCGACACTGCCGATCTGACCAAACCTTTTTTCGGGTTTTTATTTTATGATGCCCCGCATGCCTACAGCTTGCCAGAGGATTATCCAAAAGTGTTTGAGCCAAGACTGGATAATGTTAATTATCTTGCACTGGATAAAGACTACGACCCCCTGCCCTTTTTGAATCTGTATAAATCAACTGCACATTATGTTGACCGGCAAATTCAGAAAGTCATCAATCATTTACAAAAACGTGCATTACTGGAAAACACACTCATTATTATTACCAGTGATCACGGCCAGGAATTCAATGAGAGCGGTGGCAATTATTGGGGGCACAACAGTAACTTTAGTATATGGCAAACCAAAGTTCCTTTACTAATTTTATGGCCGGGAAAAACACCCCAAACTTATACTCACCTAAGCTCACATGAGGATATAGTACCCAGCATAATGCAAGAGGTAATGGCTTGCACTAATCCTATTGCCAGTTATTCAACCGGGCAATCGTTGTTAATTCAAGGAAATCAACATTCGGCAGATCGCAGCTTGCTGATGGAAACCTGGACAGAAAGAGCTATTCTTTATCAACACAAGATTTTCTTTTTCGATAACTTTGGCAAAGGAAAAGTGTACGATGAACATTACCGAATACTGGATAACCAACAACTGCCGGCCTCAGTGATACAAGATAATCTCGAAAAGATTTCACGATTTTTGAAACAATAAAACCATGACAGATTCCTCTATCGATAACTGTGTTGATTTAAATTCTGATCCTTCGCAGGTGAGATAGATTCTGTCAACGCAAATCAATCTGTTATTGATCAATTCAATCCATCCTTAATGTTTCAACACTTAAGTATTTAGGCAAGAGTATTTGCCAATGGATCACCCAAATGGCGAAAACCGGAAATAAATGGGCCCGGAGATATGGCACTTATCAATAAGCAACTCCATGTTGAATATTGCGCCAATTTATTATTGTTCACTGCTGATCACAATACTTAAGATTCACTTAAGCTAATCAAATTATGCTCATAGGTATATTTAACATCGATTTTTCGTGAAGAACCATTCGTGAGTTACTGATTATGATAAAAATCATTTCCAATTTTCTATTATCGAGCCCTTATAGATTTCTATTTCGCATGATGCTAATCAGTTTGGTCATATTGAGCCTTAGCCGTATCTGCTTGGTAATTTGGCAATACGATCGTGTCGTGGCAACAGAACAGCTGGTTAATATTATCCTACAGGGTATCCGTGCTGATTTGATTATCATCAGTCTCTGGATTCTATTTCCTTGCCTGATTATTTTATTGTTTAAACCCAATCAATGGAAAAATGCTTGGGAAACATTTTCTTATTATTGGGCAGTTACGGGTGCAGTACTGATCATTTTTATGGAACTGGCCACTCCCAGTTTTATTATGCAATATGACATTCGCCCTAATCGTTTGTTTATAGAGTATTTAAAGTATCCCAAAGAAGTTTTTTCTACTTTATGGAATGGATTTCGAATTCCCCTTTTACTGGGCATCATTCTCACTATCCTGCTCAGTATTCTTTCTGCTAAATTAATTAAAGACAGAAGGCCAGCACAATCCCGTCCTGTGGATTACAAAAAAATCTTAATTAGCTGGCCATTGATTATTTTATTTTTATTCGTCTGCATACGTTCAACGACACAACACCGCCCTGCCAATCCTGCATTTTTTTCGATTACAGGTGATGCACTGGTTAATTCTTTGGTCATCAGTTCCAGTTATTCTGTTTTATTTGCTATTTACAATATGAAACACGAATCCAAATCCAGCGAAGTGTATGGCAAATTGGATAAACCTACAGTCATCAAAGAAAATCTTAGCTGGCCATGGTTGCAAGACTATCAATTTGATAACGCTGAATTGCCAACCTTGCATCAACAAACAGCGGCAATACAACGCGATAAACCGCTGAATCTCGTTATTTTGTTACAAGAAAGTTTAGGGGCAACTTTTGTAGAAAGCCTCGGCGGTTTGCCCGTAACACCAGAACTGGAAAAATTAAAAAATGAAGGCTGGTGGTTTGAACAACTTTACGCAACAGGAACAAGATCTGTGCGTGGAATTGAAGCAGTTGTTTCCGGTTATCCACCGACTCCAGCACAAAGCGTGGTTAAGCTTTCTTTATCGCAAAAGAATTTTTTTACCATTGCCGAGCTGTTGAAAAATCAGGGCTTTCATACGGAATTTATTTATGGCGGTGAAGCGCATTTTGACAATATGCGCAGCTTTTTCACTGGCAATGGATTCCAGCAAATGATTGATATAAACGATATTAAAAATCCGGTATTCGTCGGTAGCTGGGGCGACAGTGATGAAGATTTATATAATCATGCTCACCAACATTTATTGGAACTCAGCAAACAAAATCAACCTTTTTTCAGTTTGATTTTTTCATCGACCAACCATGAACCTTTCGAGTTTCCCGATGGCCGAATTGAATTGCATGAACAACCGAAAAATACTGTGAATAACGCCGTCAAATATGCTGACTATGCCTACGGTGAATTTATTAAAAAAGCCAAAGCCAGCTCTTATTGGCAAAATACACTTTTCGTCATAGTCGCTGATCATGACAATCGTGTTTATGGTAACAATCTGGTGCCAGTTGAAAAATTTCATATACCTGCATTAATTTTAGGTGCTGATATTCAACCTAAAATAATCAAACCACTCGCTAGCCAAATTGATCTGGGACCAACACTCTTTTCACTGATGGGAATTTCTGGAAAACACCCAATGTTGGGTCGCGATTTTGCTCAGTATCCTGATATAGCTGGCAGAGCTATTATGCAATTTGAAGATTATTTTGCGCTAATGGAAGAAGACAAGCTGACTATTTTAAAACCTGATGCCACCGCAGTAGCAGCTGAATATAATCGCGCAAAAAAACAAGTACAGTTATTGGGAACACCTGTAAAAGAAGAAGACAAACAAAAAGCTATTGCGCATGTATTGTTGCCTTCTATTTTGTACAGAAATCAAAGCTACCAGACATCAAAATAATTAAGTAGTAGTGATTTACTTGGCTAGCCAAATTTGATCCAATTTTTTACGTGATGACGGTTTTTCTTTTTCACGAAAGTTATCTGGCAAGCTTTCTTTGCTGCCAATGTTACCTATAACAAACGCAATCAATACATCATCGGTTTCGGTGTTGATATTCAAAAAAGATTCAATTTTTTGTTTTTGAATGCCAGCCATACCATGACAATAAAGCCCCTCCTGTTGAGCCTGTAACACCAAGCTCATCCATGCTGCACCACAATCGAAAGCATAGTGCGCATTCGCTCTTCCATTATGCTCAAAGTGTTTTTTACCGACCAAAAAACAAATTACACCAGCATTTTTTGCCCAAGACTGATTACTATCGTTTAATAACGATAAGTAGTCATTAAAATTTTTTTCGTTAGATGTATAGAAATTCCAGGGTTGTGCATT
>CAZICR010000251.1:3573-5224 GCA_964537795.1 uncultured Cellvibrionaceae bacterium
TGGTGCAAAACGGGCAGCATCCAAAATGCGTGCAAGAATTTCATCTGCTATAACAGTTTTAGTGAAGGCTCGTGGTGACCAACGATGAGACAATTGTTCCAAAACACCGGAAAGTGGGTCTCTTAATGAAAAATCAACTGACATACAATTCTCCCGATCAAAAAAATTAATAATACATATTATTTCATCAAGTTTAATAACACAGTTTTTACTACCTCTCGCGCCGCTGTTGGCCGCCCCAGGACTTTTGCTTTATGACACATATCAGCTAATTTATCAGGATTTTCCAACAAATATTTAACGCGATATTCCAAGGTAATTGCATCGCAAGCCTTTAATGCAACACCTTGTTCCAGCAAATAATCGGCATTACGCTCTTCCTGACCAGGAATAGGTGAATTCAAAATCATTGCTTTGCCCATAGCTAAACATTCTGACGTTGAAAGCCCGCCAGGTTTGGTAATGACCAAATCTGAACAAGCCATAAGCATGTCAACCTTATCAGTAAACCCTTGCGGAAAAAGACAACCGGGATAATTTATTTTCATAGCTTGTAATTTTTCTAAAGTCTGTTCATTACGACCAGCCAATACCACTAATTGCATTGATGAATTAAGCCGTAAAAGATTTTCTGCCACTTTTTCCAAACTACCCAAACCTACCCCACCGCCCATTAGTAGCACGGTGGTCTTCCCAGGATCCAGTCCAAATTCCTGTGCACAAGTGAGCCGATCCAATGGTTTCGCAAAATTCGGCATAATTGGAATGCCCGACACATGAATATTATTGGCAGGAACACCCACAGCCCGCATGCGATAAGCCACCTCTTCGTTCGCCGCAAAATAACCTGTCATCTGCTCATGCACCCACATGCGATGCAAATCAAAATCCGTCACCTGTACCCACACTGGACAGGTGACATACTCTTTGCGAATCATGCGATCAAGAATTTCAGCGGGAAGAAAATGCGTGCAGATAATCGCATCTGGATTAAAATTTAAAATTTCCTGACGCAAAGCACGAGTGGATAAACGCTCAACACCTCTACGAATTTTTTCTGACACACTATCTGCATCTGCATCATGACTCGCTTGATATAAATACCCCCAGAATGCCGGTAATTTGGCGACCATTTTTAAGTACAAATCAGAATAGAGTTTACGAAAGGTACCGGAAACAAAATCCAGTGCATCAAGATGAAGAACATGTAGTTCACTGTTGCCCTGCGCAGCCATCTCAATTGCTTGCGCTGCACGAACATGTCCGGCTCCGATAGAAACACTCAACAACAGAATTTTTTTGGTCATAATATTTTCATTCCATTCATTTTTTACGATTTAAAAAAGCGGTAATATTACCTACACGTTTATCCAGCCAATCAAAAATCAACTTCTGTTTTTTATCTGAAGCAGATTCGATACTCTGAATACAGGAAGCAATATAACGTTCTGATTTTTTAGCCAAATACAGCTTGAACTTTATCCGCAAGAAGGATTGTTCAACTGGTTTTAACTGAACGTTGATACGTGAATTATCGATGACGGCGGTACCCGACTTAAGATGAAAATGTGCCGACAAGCTTTCAGGGACGAACAGATCAGACTTACGTAAATGCGCCTGAATATTTTTTTCTACAGCAGATTGATATTCG
>CAZICR010000252.1:0-3737 GCA_964537795.1 uncultured Cellvibrionaceae bacterium
CCAGAAGCTTGGCCAGCGCTAAAGGTAATATGGAATAGCCGAGATTATTCTTGTCACTATGAGTGCTTACTCATAACGTAATGCGTCTGCCGGTTGGATTCGACTTGCTCTCCATGCGGGATAAATAACGACAATAAAGCTGATGACGAGCGCCGTTAAAACAACTTGCAATACATTCATCCATTGCAGATCGGATGGAAGATAAGAAACCGGATAGACATCGGATTTTAAAAACTGGACGCCAAATATTTTTTCAATAATTTCAACCAATGGTGTAATCACCAAGGATAAACCAATACCAATGATGGAGCCCAATGAAGTGCCTATCACACCGATCAAACCACCATGAAGAACAAATATCGACATAATTTCTTTGGTACTTGCTCCCATGGTTCGCAATATGGCGATATCGCCTTGTTTATCTACCACTACCATGATCAGTGTGGAAACCAGATTAAATGCAGCTATTGCAATAATCAGAAATAATAAAATGCCAATCATACTTTTAGACATTTGAATGGCCTCATACAAAGGGCCATGAGTTCGCATCCAACTGAAACCGTAATAACCTGCTGGCAATTGATCAACCACTTGATGAAGAATTGCCTGGGCTTGAAATAAATCATCGAGTTTTAATCGAATACCAGTGATATTGCCAGGATGTAAAGAAATTGCCGATGCCTGATTAATTTCCATCAATGCCAGATTATTATCCAACTCACTTTGGCTATTCAAAATGGCGCAAACTGTCATGATTTTAATGCGCGGTGAAAATTCATCACCTTTTAAATTATTGGTAGCCGGAATGATCAAGGTCACTTTGTCATTCACTTGCACATTTAATTTATTCGCTATGCCCTGCCCTAAAATAATTTGGTTTTCGCGGCTGGCTAATAATGTCATAACATCTTCAGGCAATAAGGTTGGTACGCTGGAAGTGCGACCTTCAACAGCGGGATCAATACCAAATAATAAAACAGGTGCTACCGATTTTTTGCGGCTGACCAAAGCTTCCAACTGCACAAAAGGAGATGTGGCAATCACATGGGGATTGGCTTCAAGAGTGTTAATAATATCCTGCGGATTTTCTATACCCTGCTGATGATAAATACTGGCATGCGGCATTATGGCGAGAATTTTATTGCGTAATTCTTTATCGAATCCATTCATTATCGACATCACCAGAATTAGTAGTGCAACACTCACTACCAATCCAATAATGGATAATCGCGAAATGAAAGAAACCAGACGACTGTGCTTGCGCGACAAACCGTAACGCACACCCAATATCCATACATAAGATGAAAACCAGGATTTCATCTTAGTTCACTGCCTCAAGATGACTGAGTTGTGTTTCAACCTGAATATTACCTTTGGATAAACGCAAGGTTCTGTCCATGCGTGCAGCTAATCGCGGATCATGTGTGACCACTACAAAACTGGTGCCTATATTGCGATTTAATTCCAACATTAATGCTTGAATGGACTCCGCTGATTCAATATCCAGATTTCCAGTGGGCTCATCCATCAATACACATAAAGGATTGGTTGCCAGTGCGCGCGCAATCGCAACGCGTTGGCGCTCACCACCGGATAATTCTGAAGGTTTGTGTTCTGTTCTTGCAGCAAGGCCAACTTTTTCCAATAAAGCCAACGCCATTTTTTTTGCTTCTGCAATCGGTTTTTTACCAATCAACAAAGGCATTGCCACATTTTCCAATGCAGTAAATTCAGGTAATAAATGATGAAATTGATAAACAAATCCCAGATGTTGATTACGCAACAAACCGCGTTGGTCAGGACTTAATTGCGCGAGATTTTTTCCTGCCACTATGACTTCACCGGAATCCGGTATATCCAACCCACCTAAAATATTTAACAAGGTTGATTTTCCGGAGCCAGAGGCACCGACAATAGCAACACGCTCACCCGCCGCGATGGATAAATTAATTTCACGTAACACTTCTACAGCCAATTCGCCTTGCCGATAGGATTTTTTAACATGACGACATTCCAACACCGAGGGTTGATTCATAAAAAGTTCCTATTCATAACGCAACGCTTCCGCGGGTTGAATTTGCGAAGCACTGTAGGCGGGGTAAAGTGTCGCTAAAAAACTTAATACAAATGCGACAGAACAAACCAGAAACAGATCCTGCCAGAGTAATACTGAAGGGAGTTGTGCAATATAAAAAATATCGGGATCAAAAAATTGCCAGCCCAGAATATTTTCAATAAATGACATTATGTCACTTAACCCCAGCGCAATTAAACTGCCCAAACCTGCACCCAGAATAATGCCTGAAAATCCTACTGCTGTGCCCTGCACAATAAAAATCATCATGACTTGTCTGGCTGACATTCCCAAAGTCCGTAGAACCGCAATATCAGAACGTTTATCTGCAACCATTAATACCAAACTCGACACAATATTAAATGCAGCGACAGCAACAATGATCATCAACAAAGCGGTCACAACAATTTTTTCCATTTTTACTGCACTGAATAAACTGCCCTGGGTTTGGCTCCAGTCTTTAATTTGATATTCACCACCAAGATGTTGTTGAACTCCTGCCAATGTATTAGCAGATGAAAACATATCACTGGTTTTAATTTTTAAACCTTGCGGATGTTTTTTACGTAAAAATTTTTGTGCATCTTCAATATGAATCAATGCGAGATTCGCATCTATCTGGGCACCGGCTTCAAAAATACCCACCAAAGTAAATGAGCGTGATCGTGTAAATATTCCCAGTGGCGTGATATTAATATCGGAAGAGGTCAACACCACTTTATCGCCAGTGGTTAACATCAATCGGCTTGCCAGAATTCTTCCCAGCACTATGCCGTATTCACCGGCTTGTAAATGATCAAGGCTACCGACAATCATTTTGTCTTGAATAATGGATACCTTGGATTCTTCGGAAGGCAATATCCCCTGCAACTCAACACCATCCATAGCACCATCAAAACTTACCATCACCTGGGATTGAATATAGGGCGCAACACCCAGAACATCTTTTTGTTGGCTAACCTCAGTGGCCAGGGATTGCCAATCTTCAACACCTTGGGGTTGTTCAATAAAACCGTGGGGAATCACACTGAGGATGCGACTTTTCATCTCTCTGTCCAGGCCGTTCATTACCGACAGGACTATGATCAGGGCCATGACGCCCAGCGTCATACCCAGTAGCGAAAAAGCACTGATAAAGGAGATAAATTGATTGCGACGTTTGGCTCTTGTGTAACGCAAGCCTATAAATAAAGGGACATATCTTGGCATGACGCGCATTAAACCCGTTTAATCGATCAGGAACAAGCAGTTCGACACACATGTGCTAGAGTTAAGGCAGGTCCAGCCTTGGAAAATCAACCTATGAGTGAACGCCGCAGTTATTTTCGAATTGATGAAACCATTGCAATTGAGTTCAAAAAAGTGGATGAAGTAACAGCCAATACCGCTATTCCCGAACTGCAATTTCCCAAAACAGCATCGCTGCAGTTATTCAATGAACTGCGCAAAATTGATCAGGATAACTCGCATTTATTTCATCAAATTAAAGATGGCAATCGTGCACTGGGTGAATATTTACATAACCTAAATCGTAAAATTGATTTTATCAGTCAACAACTGATGGCTGATTTCAAACCCCTGCCTCCTTCCAAAACCATCAAGCAGGTCAATCTGAGTGAAGGCGGTATCGCCTTTGGTTCTTCAGACGCAATAACTAACGATG
>CAZICR010000252.1:3747-5210 GCA_964537795.1 uncultured Cellvibrionaceae bacterium
ATGATTTTATTGTGCTACGCATGGTATTTTTGCCCAGCAATGCAGGCTTGGTGATTTTTGCAAAGATCATCCGCGCTGAACAAACCCCCAAAGGCGAATATCAAATCGCTGCCAAATTTCATCGCATCAACGACGCACAGCAACAGCTCATCGGGCAACACATAATGCGTACGCAAATGGCAGAAAAAAGAAAGAAAAAAGAGCAATTAATTTAGTCTGCACCTCATAAAATCGACGCGCGAACATCACAAATTAGAACACCTATGTTTTTCCAAAAATCGGACATTAATTGTGTATGAATAAAAATAAAATAATTCGTTGCTGTATAAGCTTACTGGAACCGTTGCACGAATTCATTTTTGTCTAATTTCATCCACCCCGAATCAGCACATGGAAGTGATATAGCAAGCCTACACTCCACTCAACACGTTATTTTATTAGCAAAAAATAAATTGCAAATAAATTTTTACACAACCTATCTCATTGTTGCCAAAGTAATTTTTTAAATTCACACTTTTCACCAATTAAAAGTTTTTTGCGCCAATCTGTTGCATTAGGTAACAGGTCCTTCACTTTTTGAAAATTCGTCTGTTGCATTTCTTGTGGTCAAAATAAACATATGGTACTTATATTCAATAAGACCAATTGCGGCTCCTATTTCACTCAATAATAACGATTGGCTTAAAACAACTCACAACACAACGACCTTCATCTTGCCAACAAGGTGATTCGCATGCACTGCCATAGTTCAGGGGGCTGTGTTTTTGTTAAGCGTTACCCATAAAAATCCGAACATAATTAATACAACTAAGGTGAGTTCCATGAGTAGAAAAGTCAGTTTCAATAAGAAAATCCTGGCCACTGTTATCGCCTCTTCTGCCCTTACCGGCTTGAGTGGTTTTGCCTCTGCGCAAGATGAAACAGTTGAAGAGGTAATGGTGACGGGGATTCGCGCGTCTATGGAACGTGCGATGGATATAAAACGCGAGTCCGCCGGTGTGGTCGATGCAATCAGCGCAGAAGACATGGGTAAGTTCCCTGACACCAACCTCGCAGAATCATTACAACGTATTACCGGTGTTTCTATTGATCGTAATAATGGTGAAGGGTCTAAAGTGACCGTTCGCGGATTTGGTCCCGAATACAATATGGTCACCCTGAACGGAAGAACTATGCCGACTGGCGGTGCTTACGCTGGTACTGGTGGCTCCTCAAGGGCTTTTGACTTTGCAAATTTGGCCTCAGAAGCGGTTTCTGCAGTTGAAGTTTATAAAACCAGTAAAGCAAATATAACCACTGGTGGTATAGGATCGACAATCGATATTAAAACAACCCGCCCGCTGGATAATGGTGGCTTCAAGGCTTCTGTTGGTGCCAAAGCAGTTATGGATACCACCAACAGAACCGGTGACGACCTAACACCAGAATTATCTGGTTTGATAAGTTGGGCAGACGATAGTGAT
>CAZICR010000253.1:0-5206 GCA_964537795.1 uncultured Cellvibrionaceae bacterium
GTGAACGGCTTGTCCGGTAGCATCGGCGCTGTGAATAATTCGGCGATGACTGTGACCGCCTTCTTTGGTGAGATGATAATCGCTGCTGTCTTGTTCTTTGGTGAAATTAACCCCTTGTTCAATCAACCAATCAATCGCGGATTTACTGCGCTCGACAGTAAATCGAACCGCGTCTTCATGGCAGAGTCCTGCACCGGCAATTAAGGTGTCGTTGACATGTGCATCGATGGAATCCTGATCATCCAACACCGCCGCAATTCCTCCCTGGGCATGCCATGTAGAACCTTCGGTGAGTTTGCTTTTGCTTAACACAGCCACTCGGGCTTGTTTGGCTAATGAAAGTGCGAGTGTTAATCCGGCAGCGCCGGAACCTATCACCAGAACATCGTATTGGTGGTGAAGTGTCATCAGGAATTCCTATAGCAGGCGAAAGTTACCGGCAGTATATAAAAAGCCGTGGCATAAACGAATGATTTCTACTATTGTCTCGGGTCATCTGTCATGACTGATCAGGTCTGGAACTTTTTCGAAGAGGTTCGGTCTTTAGATCAGTTCTTATAATGTGGCCTGGCTCCAGCCGTTGTCGGAGCTTTGGGAGTTAAATGCATGTCTGCGCCTATAGCGCCTGTTCTTGAGTCATCACCGGAAGCCGATATTGATCGCGCATTAGTAGAAAGAGTACAAAAAGGCGACAAGCGTGCTTTCGATTTACTGGTTATTAAATATCAACATCGCGTGTTAGCGGTGGTGAATCGTTTTGTGCGAGATTCATCCGAGGCTCAAGATGTAGCGCAGGATGCCTTCATCAAAGCTTATCGGGCTTTACCGAATTTTCGGGGCGATAGTGCTTTTTATACCTGGATTTATCGTATCGCCATTAATACGGCAAAAAATTATCTGGTTGCACGCAATCGTCGCCCACCTTCAAGTGATGTAGAGCTTGAAGATGCGGAATTTTTTGCAGGCAGTGACGCCATGCATGAGATGAATACGCCGGAACGGAATTTTTTGAGAGACGAATTGCAGGCAGAAATAGAACAAGCTTTCAACAATCTGCCTGTGGATTTACGAACGGCAATTACACTGCGCGAAATAGACGGTTTAAGTTACGAGGAAATCGCCGAAGTGATGAGTTGTCCGGTAGGTACTGTCAGGTCAAGGATATTCAGGGCGCGGGAAGCAATTGATAAACATATCAAACCTTTGACAGAAGATTTTGCCTGAGTGGCATGAACTAAATTATCTATGGCAAGTCAGAGATAACAGGTTATATTTTGAAACGGTTATATTTTGAAACATTGGATCGATTTAATTCTGGATATCAATCCGGTCACAGCCTGAATACCCAATTGTAAATACAAGATAAGCGAGCGACTGCATGAACGATCAAAATACATCTTCTCATTTGGCTGATTCTTATTTGGCAGAGTCCCTTTCCGCGCTGATGGATGGTCAGGTATCGGAACTGGAATTGCAGCGCATGTTGAAAACGACCAGTGAAGATGCAGATTTGAGAGCCAGGTGGAACCGTTACCATGTCGTTCATGCTGCACTGAAAAAAGATCTCACCTGTTTGGCGCCCGCTGATTTTGCTTCACGTATCAGTGCAGCGATTGACGCGGAAGATAAGCTTGAGGTTGTTCAATCGCAAAGTCCCAAGACCAAAGCATCTGGTTCAGCTGTGCTGGCAATTAACAACTGGTGGGCCAATATTGGTCGCGTTGCGATTGCCGCTTCGGTAGCCGGAGCAGTGGTTCTGGGTGTACAACAAATGCAAACCCAACCGGGTGCCAGCAGTGATTTGGTGGCTAGCAGTGAAAAAATGACTCCATTGGTGCAAGAGCAGTCTGCTGTGAATTTACCTTCTGGTATTAATGCGCCTGAATTAACGGCTCGTACTGTTGCAGTTCAAAGTGGTTTCGAGTCCCGTCCAAATCAAAATCGCCGCGTGGCGTTTGTTCCAAGACAATCGGCACAGCCGGTTAATGCAGATGAAGTCAGTGCTTATGTTAATGAGTTAATGGAAGTTCATTCAGATAATGCTGCCCGAAATTCGGGGCAGGGCGTGTTGCCATTCACTCGTGTTATTTTGACTGAGGATGAATAAGCGTTTTTATGCCCAGATCGTGTCTTTCTACAGTTTTTTCCGCTTTTCTTTTTGCTATAGCCGTTTGTTTTTCAACAACGGCTTTTGCTCAGCCTGCTACTAGTCTTGATCCTTCCGTTGCCGACTTACTGAAAAAAATGTCAGAAAAATCCCGGCAAATTAATTATGAGGGAATTTTTACCTATCAACATAAAGACAATCCAAGTTTGCAAACTTTTCGTGTTTTACATTGGCACGAAGGTGATGTGACCTATGATCGTTTGCAGCATCTCAATGGCCCCGAGCGTGAAATTTCGCGTAAAGGTGCGGCTAATGATTGTGAATCAATAGGCGATAAACTCAGGCAGGGAAAAATGGCTGTCATAGGTGATGTTGTCAGTCAGATGACAGATTATCATTTTGAATTGCGTGATAAAGAACGCATTGCTGGACGTGTTGCGACAGTTTTATTAGCTGTCCCTAAAGATCAATTTCGTTATTCGTATTTTTTCAGCATTGATGATGAAACTGGATTAATTTTAAAAGTCTGGTTGGTAGATGAAAAAGCGCATGCCATGGAACGTTATCAATTTATGGAATTGAATTTGAATCCGGATCTGGCGAAAATCAGCAAGATTCCACCGGCAAATATTCATAAAACATTACCTCCTAAATCCAATTGTGTTACCCAACAACAGCCCGCTAATTGGCAGCTTGACTGGGTGCCAAGCGGTTTTACCTTTGCCGGTGAAGGTCAGCCCAGGGAAAATCTGGAAATGCTGATGTTTACTGATGGACTTGCGACTTTTTCAGTGTTTATCGAGCCTGCAGCCAGCACTATTCCAGAAGGTGTTGCCCAGCGTGGCGCAACATTAGCAATGATGACAGGAATTAAATTTCAGGGACAAATTTTTCGTATTACGGTCGTTGGTGAAATTCCCGTAGTAACTGCGCAACGAATCGTGCAGGGAATTGCTCATAGGTAGTCTCCGATAAAAACAGTCCGTGAAGGACAATAATTTTCTGTGATATTCTAACAGCCAATGAAATCAAAGCTGTTAGTTTATGCGCCTTCTTTATAGTCTGTTTTTTTATCTCATTATTCCCCTTGTATTGCTGCGTTTGTGGTGGCGATCTTTTGCTGCACCAGCTTATGCCAAGCGTTGGTTAGAGCGTTTTGGCGTCGTAAATAATAAAGCGACCAACAATAAAAAAATTATCTGGATTCATACCGTTTCTGTTGGTGAGTTCTTAGGAGCTTTACCTTTAATTCGCGAGCTACAAAAAAAATCGGATTATCGTTTGTGGATAACCACTACCACTGCAACGGGTTCTGAAAGGGTTGTGGCGACTTTAGGTGATTCTGTTGACCACACTTATGCGCCTTATGATTTGCCTGGTTCGGTGAATCGATTTATTCGTCGCCTGCAGCCAAGCATGCTGATTATTATGGAAACCGAACTTTGGCCGAATACTTTGGCTGCTTGTAAAAAAAATAACATTCCTTCTATTTTAATTAATGCACGTCTGTCTGAAAAATCAGCGCGAGGATATGCTCGCTTTTCTGGTTTAACCAAACCTATGTTGCAAAATTTATCTTTTGTTGCTGTCCAACAGCTGCAGGATGCACGGCGCCTTTTAGATTTGGGTTTGGATCCAACTCATGCGGAGGTCACGGGCAATATTAAATTCGATATTTCTCTGAATCAGGATGTGCAAAACAAAGTTCAATTGCTGCGAAAAGAGTGGGGTATCAACGAATCAGCTTTGGTGATTATTGCAGCCAGCACTCATCAGGGTGAAGATGAGATTATTCTTCAAGCTTTTGCAAAAGTTCGTGCACAAGAAAATATTATGTGCCGATCATCTCGATTAATTTTAGTGCCACGTCATCCTGAGCGCTTTGATGCTGTTTTTCAGCTCTGTCAGAAAACCGGTTTTTCAATAGTTCGTCGCAGTTCTGGTGAGTCGTTTGCGGAAAAAAATATTTTATTGGGCGATACTATGGGTGAACTCATGATGTTATATGGCGTGAGTGATCTAGCATTTGTCGGTGGTAGTTTAGTGGCGCGCGGTGGGCATAATTTTATTGAGCCTGCAGCTTGGTCCTTACCTTTGCAAAGCGGTGAACACTTATTTAATTTTTCCGAAGTGTCACAACTAATGTTAAATGCCAATGCACTTAGCATAGTCAAAAATGCAGATGAGCTGGCGAATGAATGGATTGAATTATTAAGTGATAAAGAATTGCGGAAAAATCGCGGCGAATTTGCTTATCAAGTGGTAGTGAATAATCGCGGGGCTTTGCAAAAAACCTTGGGGATTATTGAAAGGTTTTTGTTTTGATGCAGGGGGCGCTGCAAGCAACGCCCCCCTACAAAAATCACTCATACTGCGAACGACTAACTAATTTATCTTTCATTAACCACTTATCAATTTCTTGAACATCGGCAGGTGTCAACATACCCGCAACTTCACGTAATCTAATGGTGTCGATAACATAATCGTAAAGTGCATCAGAATAGTTACGGCGTGCTTGATATAAATTACGTTGAGCTAACAACACTTCAACCAAATTACGTGTACCCACTTCGTAACCGGATTGTGTGGCTTCCAATGCAGATTGGCTGGAAATGATGGCTTGTTTTCTTGCTTGCACACGTGCAACACCCGTTTCAACTGACAAGTGAGATGCGCGTGCACCTTGAATCACATCGCGCTGGGTTTTGTTGTAATTTTCCTGGAATTCAGTGAAATTCGCATAAGCTTGTCGAGTGCGTGCAGAAGTTGCACCGCCTGAATAAATTGGTATATCCAAACGAATTCGCACCGAAGATCCATCAGTCGTATTGTCAAAATTTAAATCATCCCGAGTGCCATCTGAGTCAGTATCGGAATAGCTAAGGTTTGCACCCAGTGTGGGTAAGTGCCTTGCTTTGTTGGCTTTGGCGTTTTCCAATTGCGCATCGGCACGCAGTTTTGCTGCCTTTAACGCATAATTATTTTTTAAAGCAAATTCAACCCAATCTGCACGATTACTGGGAGTGGGGTCAACTACAGGAAAAGTTGCCATCAGGGGTGCGACTTGGTCTTCCGGTTTGCCGGTTAGTACTTCGAGTG
>CAZICR010000254.1:0-5205 GCA_964537795.1 uncultured Cellvibrionaceae bacterium
CGATCAAGAATATTGCGTATGACTTGTCGGCCATGCGTCACTACTTGTCGCGCCTTGTCTGTCAAAGGTATTTTGTCTTTTAAATCTTGAGGGGAGATCAACAATTCCTGCGATACCACATTCAGGTCGTCGATTTGTAAGTTGTTCATGATTCTATCCTGCAATAATGCCAATTTTTGGGTCAGTATACCAGAATTAGGCTATTTGTGGGGATAGCATTATCAATTTTCTGTATAAAAAAAGGCTATTTGTCTCATTTGTCAGCAGGCTGTATGTAAAAAGTGCTGGTTAGGTGGATTTGGGCCTTGACTGGAAATCTGGCGGTATGGGTAAAGGAGTAAAAGCCCGGATTTGATCGATGATGAATTGATCAGTCCAGAAGATTGGAGAAAAAGTGTTGAGCGTCCTTGCTTGGGGAAATATCAAAAATGCAGCATGGCTCCTACGTAAGGTCCATCAAGATCCAAATTAGTCTGGATATCATCGTCATCAACTTTCAAACTTAATTTGCGATATCCCGCTTCAAGGCTCAAATCCAATACTGAATCAAAAAGATAAGCCACTTTTGCGTTGTAATCCATCAGTTGATTTTCTTGATATTTGATCATGTTGGCTTCTACAGCGACGGAGAGTCCACTGAGCGGTAAATCAAATTGAAATTTTCCATAAACCAGTGGGATTGCGACATCAAGATCGACATTTTCACTTTCGGAATTGGATTCTGCTTTTAAATAACCATCGTATTGGCGGAGTGTTACACCAAAATCAAAATTCACCCAGTTGTCCAGAAGTTCGTAGTAAAGCGTAGCTTCATTGGAGCTGAGATCGAAATCGGAATTGATTTCATCAGTAAAGTTTGTGCCGCCCAATCCAAAGGTTTGATCCAGAGTTGCAGATTGGCTGCTTTGGATTTCCTGATGAAGGAGTTTTATATTAGGCAGAAGGGGGACAGGGTGCTCAATAGCGACATAGAAAAATGAATTGTCGCTATCTGTGAATCCCAAATCTTTGGCAGTGACAGCAGGATCGCCTGCTTGACCTGAATAGTCGGATGTCCATTGTCCAGCGCCAGCATAGATACCAAAAATGGTGTCAGCAAAAGTGGAAGGCGCAACAGCTGAAAGCGTGAGTCCCAGTGCCATTGAGAGAGAAGAGAGTTTCATTAGTTTTGTCCTCTAGGTTGATCTATCAAAATATCTCACTAACTCTAGACTAAAAGACTGGCACTTGTCTTTGTTTCTCGAGCTATTGCTCTTTTTGTGTGATCTAATTCTGGTGTATGTGAATAATTACGCCAAGTGACTAACTGAACGTTTTTAAATGCTTTCGAGGAGTAACAATTGAACACAAATAATTCAATGATGCCTGTGATTTTTGTTCCTCATGGTGGAGGGCCTTTGCCAATACTGGATGATCCACAACATTTTCAGCTGACAGAATTTTTATCAACAATTCCCGACGCTATTCCTCGACCCAAATCTATTTTAGTGATCAGTGCACATTGGGAAGAAAATGTCGCCACCATTTCCAGTGGTTCCAAACCTGAAATGATTTACGACTATTATGGATTCCCGCCGGAAAGTTACAGTTTTGATTATTCTGCTCCCGGTAATTCGGATCTCGCGCAACAAGTGTTACAACTGTTGAGTGCGCAATCGATTGAGGGATTTCTGGATGCCAAACGTGGTTATGATCATGGAACTTTTGTTCCGTTGATGTTGATCTATCCAAAAGCAGATATTCTGGTGGTGCAACTTTCTTTGTTGAAATCGCTTGATCCTGCAGCACATATTAATTTGGGAAAAGCCATAGCATCCCTTCGTCAACAAGGCGTATTAATTATTGGATCCGGCATGCCGTTTCACAATATGAAAGCTTTTTTTTCAGGTGATAGCCGGACAAAAGAAAGAAGTGAAACTTTTGCAAATTGGTTGAATGACACCTTGACTGATAATCAATTGGATATCAAAGAAAAAGAGAAACGATTAATCGATTGGGGTAAGGCACCGGAAGCAAAATTTTCTCATCCCCGAGAAGAGCACTTGCTGCCCTTGCATGTTTGTTTTGGTGCTGCTTGTGCATCCACAGCTGATGCGGTTCAAATATTTTCCGGACTTTTATTCAATACTCGAATTAGGGCTTACCAATGGGGATGATTATTTATCGGTTTGTATTTTTACCAAATCGATAAATGCCTTTGCTGTGTTATTCAAACTACGTTGTTTGTGATGAATTATCCCAAGCGGGCGAATCAATGTGGTGTGTTTAACATTTAATCGTTGTACTTGATGATCAATTAATCGATTTGGCAAAACGCCCCAGCCTAATCCAATCGACAACATCATTTTGATGCTCTCCAAATGATTGGTCACCATATTAATCTTCAGTTGTAAATTTTCCTGATCAAAAAGATGCTTCACCAATTTGGTGGTGTAAGTATTCAGATCGGGAAGTATGGCTTGATGTTGCGTTAAATCGGCCAGTTGAAGATGCGGTTGTGCGGCAAGCGGGTGATCTGGCGCTGCGACGAATTGGAGTTGATCCTGCCAGATGCAGTAGGTTTCAAGTCGCGAGTCTTGCTCAAGCGAGAGCGTGACCACGGCGAGGTCGTATCGACTGTGGAGTATTTCCTCATAAGCTTGCTCCGAATCCAGAAAATGTAAATCCAGTTTCACTTGGGAGTATAGACTGGAAAATTCACGCAACACCGGCGGCAAATAGTGCAAGCCGACATGGTGGCTGGTGGCAATACTCAGTTGCCCTTGTACTTCCCCTCGTAAATCAGCAATGGCCCTTTGGGTTGCGGCCACTTCGGACAAGATAAGTTGCGCTTTGTTCAATAGAATTTTTCCGGCTTGGGTCAAAATGACTTGTCGGCCAACCCGATCAAAAAGTCGTGTGCCCAACTGATCTTCAAGCAGCGCAATGCGTTTACTGATCGCCGGTTGGGTCAGGTGAAGTTTTTCTGCTGCGGCTGAAAAGGAGCCTTGTTCAGCAATAGCAATGAATGCGTGAAGGTGTTGTGTGTCCATGCATTATTTTTAAATCATTCCATTTAGGAATGCAAATCATAAAAAATATAAATTTGTTTTATGGTTTATCTGATCATAAACTGCTGCAACTGAAAATTGGTTTAATTTCTATTGTTTGGATACTGGAGTCACAAGATGACCGACAAAATCAAAAAAACCCTTTATGACAAGCTTTGGGATGCCCATTTGGTTCATCAAAGTGACGATGGATCCTCCCTCATTTATATCGATCGCCACATAGTTCATGAGGTCACATCACCCCAGGCATTTGATGGTTTGCGTTTGGCAGGCCGCAAGCCCTGGCGTGTGGATTCCATCTTGGCAACGCCTGATCACAACGTGCCGACTACGCAAAAAGAACGTGCTCACGGTGTTAGTGGTATTCAAGATCCGGTGTCGTTAATTCAGGTGAAAACCTTGGATGACAACTGTGATGAATTTGGTATCACCGAATTTAAAATCAACGATTCACGTCAAGGCATAGTGCATGTGATTGGCCCGGAAACCGGCGCCTGTTTGCCCGGCATGACAGTGGTCTGCGGCGATTCGCACACTGCGACCAACGGTGCATTAGGTGCGTTGGCTCATGGTATAGGCACCAGCGAAGTAGAGCATGTAATGGCGACCCAATGTTTGGTTGCCAAAAAAATGAAAAACATGTTGATCAAAGTCGAAGGCAAATTGGGCTTGGGTGTTACACCTAAAGATGTTGTACTCGCAATTATTGCGAAAATCGGTACTGCAGGCGGCACAGGTTATGCGATGGAATTTGGTGGCCAGGTATTTCGCGATATGAGCATGGAAGGGCGCATGACTGTGTGCAATATGGCGATTGAAGCCGGCGCTCGTGCGGGCATGGTCGCGGTAGATCAAACCACTATTGATTATGTAAAAGGCAGAACCTACGCACCCAAAGGTGATTTGTGGGAAAAAGCGGTCGCCGATTGGAAAAATTATGTGAGTGATGAGGGCGCGCATTTCGATGCAGTAATCGAATTGGATGGTGCGCAAATCAAACCACAAGTGAGCTGGGGAACATCACCGGAGATGGTGGTATCTGTTGAAGATAAAGTGCCTGATCCTGCGCAAGAAAAAGATCCCGTCAAACAAAAAGATATGATTCGTGCGTTGCAATATATGGGGTTGCAACCTAATCAACCTATCACATCCATTTATGTTGATCGTGTATTTATTGGTTCATGTACTAACTCGCGTATCGAAGATATACGAGCAGCAGCGCAAGTTGTAAAAGGTAAAACGAAAGCAGTCTCAGTGAAAGAAGCGATTGTGGTTCCAGGTTCTGGTGCTGTAAAAGCGCAAGCAGAAGCAGAAGGTTTGCATCAAATTTTTATCGATGCCGGAATTGAATGGCGTGAACCAGGTTGTTCAATGTGCTTGGCGATGAATGCGGATAAATTAGGTGCAGGTGAGCATTGTGCTTCAACATCAAATCGTAATTTTGAAGGTCGTCAAGGTTACGGCGGGCGCACGCATTTGGTGAGCCCTGCAATGGCAGCAGCAGCAGCGGTTGCTGGTCATTTTGTTGATGTCAGAACATTTAATTCATAGGAGCAAATCATGAAAAGTTTTACCGTTTTGCAAGGCATCGCCGCTCCTATGGATCGCGCCAATGTCGATACCGATATGATCATCCCCAAACAATTTCTGAAATCCATCAAACGCACTGGCTTCGGCAAAAACTTGTTTGATGAATTGCGTTATCTCGACGAAGGCAAACCTGATCAAAGCTGCGAAGGTCGCCCGATTAACCCGAATTTCCCGTTGAATTTTCCGCGCTATAAAAATGCCAGCGTTTTATTAGCTCGCGAAAATTTCGGCTGCGGTTCCAGCCGCGAACATGCGCCTTGGGCCTTGGATGATTACGGCTTTCGCTGCGTAATCGCGCCGAGTTTTGCCGATATTTTCTTTAACAACTGCTTCAAAAACGGTTTATTGCCGATAGTGTTAGATGAAAAAATAGTCGATCAATTGTTTACCGAAATGTACGCTACAGAAGGCTATCAATTGACTGTCGATTTGGCTGTGCAAACAGTGAAAAATCCATCAGGACAATCCTTCAGTTTTGAGATTGATGCTTTTCGTAAACATTGTTTGCTGAACGGTTTGGATGATATTGGATTAACACTCGAACACGCCGATAAAATCCGTGCTT